>NZ_RZSJ01000332.1:0-6662 GCF_003998025.1 Mesorhizobium sp. M8A.F.Ca.ET.021.01.1.1 | reverse complement strand
GGCATACACCACCGCTCCCAAACTATGGGCAACCTGTACAGCAGCCGAGCCGATCCCGCCCGCCGCACTATGGACAAGCACCTTTTGGCCGGTGTTGATTTGAGCCAGATTTGAAACCGCCTCGACGGCGGTAACAAAGGATTCCATCACCGCCGCCGCTTCGTGAAAGGGCATACTCTCTGGAATGGGCGCCGCCATGGCGCGATCGACGCGGGCAATCTCGCCGTAACCGCCGCCGCCGACAATCGCCATCACCCGCGCGCCAATCTCGACGTCTGTTACGGCATCGCCGACTGCAATCACCTCGCCCGCCACTTCCAACCCGAGAAGCGGACTCTCGCCGAAGTGTTGCGCGCCGTAAAAGCCGGTGCGCTGCAGGAGATCGGCGCGATTGACACCCGCCGCAGCAACCTTGACCAAAAGATCGGTGGGACGGATGTGGGGTACAGGAACCTCGGCCACATGCAGAACCTCTGCCGCACCGAACTCTTCATAGACGATAGCGCGCATGGCTCTGAACCTTATTTGCGGTTGGCAAGCGCGCGCCGGGCAATGCTGGCGGCAAACATAGGGGTTTCGCGGCTGTTGTGATCGCCACCCGCGTCTTGGCGTGCCTTGGCGGCATCTTCATAGGAGAGGCCATGTTCAGCGAGGAAAGCCATGAACACATCGGTGGGATGCGCAGTGACGCGATTGGTGTAGCGGGTGCGCCCGTCGTCCATGGCTTCAGCGATCAATTCCCACACCACATTGACCTGGGTGCGGCCATTGGCGGTGAAGACATCGGAGATCGAATTCATCCGGCAATAGTTCTTCTCGGCAACCTCGGCGATATAATGCTGGACGACCAGGCCCGAGCCGATTTGCTCGACATTGATGGACATGCGGCGACCATCATCCGTCGTGGTAACACCGGCCGCGATATGGTCAGGAACGCAGCAGCGCTGGTATTCGGCTTCCGGCAGGGTGAACAGCCAATCGGCGATGTCGATAGCCTCTAGCGGCACATCGATCTCGGCGCTATAGGCAGACTGCGACAGAATACGGTCTTCGAGAACGGCAACCATGTGTTTTTCCTTCGGTTTTGGGGGCGGAAGCATCCCGCCCGACGCGAGAAAATATGCGCTGCCGGTGCGCCGATGATAATGTCCGCTGTCTTTCAAACCGTTTTGCGCTGGCCGCACAAATGACCGATCCTCGTTTCGCCGAGCAGATGGCCATTTTTGTCGATGTCGTCCGCGGCGGCAGCTTCTCCAGTGCAGCGCGGCGCCGGGCGGTGACCCCATCCGCCATCATGCGTCAGATCGGAGCCATGGAGGAGAGCCTGGGCGTACCGCTCCTCATCCGCTCCACTCGCGCCTTGGCGCTGACCGATGCCGGTCAAAGGCTGTTTGAGCGCGCGCAGCATCTTCTGGATGCGCTGGCCGATACACGGGCGGAAATCGCTGCCTTTGATGGCGCAATAGCAGGGGTGGTGCGGATAGCCTGCTTTCCTACATTCGGGAGGCGCTATGTAATTCCGGCCCTTGGATCGTTGATGGCAGAGCACTCCGCTATCACGGCAGAAATTGATCTCACTGAAAAACTCGCCGATCCTGTTGCGGACCGTTTCGATGCCGTGATCCGCATCGGCGAATTATCCGACAGCAGCTTGATCGCCACCAAACTCGCCGACCAGAAGCGGCTTCTGGTCGCTAGTCCTTCTTATTTGGACAGCAAAGGGACGCCTGCGGACGTGGCCTCGCTCTCAAAACATGCGCTCATCGACAAACTGCATGGCGCTGACCTTCTCGGCTGGAGCGATGTGCTGGGCCGCCCTGCGGGTAGCGATGCGCTGGACAGAGTTGCTTTTCGCTCGGACGATTTCGAGGCCATGCGCTTGGCCACACTCGTAGGCATGGGTATTGGCCTATTGGCGGACTGGGTTGTTGGTCCAGACGTGCGAAGCGGAGCGCTGATCCGCCTTGGCCTTGGCGGCGAGAGTTGGAACAGGCGCCCCACCGGCATTTATCTACTGCGGGCACTCGCCAAGCCATCCGCAAAACTTGGTGCGTTCATGACAGCATTGCGCGAACAGATCGGGACGCCGCCGACTTGGGAGCAGTAACGCGCCTGTAGACGCAACACTCTGATTTCAGAACATAGCTTTCGTTCACGTTCCAATCCCGGCCTATCCGGCCAGCCGTTCATGCGGAATTCGCATCGGCTTACAGGAGGGCTATAGCGTAGACGTAGCTCTCATCATCATCCGGCGCGGTGCGCCAAGTTCTTCAAATAGTTACCGAGGCAACCCTTGTCATTGACCAAACGATCTTCACCACGCTGGATGATGTGGTGAAGGCGCTCACATCGGGCATGCCAACGACATTGCCGGACTTTGAGGGCAAGCTGTCGGGAAAGCTTGCGCCCGCCGTGTCCCTTCTACCTCCCGCCCCACCGATCGTGCCGCCAGGATTTACTGAACGCGCCGCGTAGCAGGCATTTGGATTGACGATTTCTTACACAAATCTTTGCACATCGAATGCCGATATGTCGTAAATTGCTGGTAAAACAATCGGATGAGTGAAGGCTATTCGGTCTCCAAAACCGCAGGTTCGAGCCCTGCTGCCCGTGCCATTTTCCAAGATGGCATCACAACGATTTTTGCGGGCGGCCTTTGAAAATCGGCGACCCGCTTGCCATATTAGCCCGATTGGGGCATAAGGGCGCCATAGCCGGGACGGAACGACTGGATGGTTCCGAGGCGGCGTTTGGTCATAAAGCGGACACTTGCCACTTGCGTGGATCAAGAATCGGTTTTATGTAGATGGAACAGACACGCGACGCGTGAAGCTGGGAAGCCGGCTTTACGCGTCTGATTTGCATGGGCGAAATGATTGCGCTGATTCGGCGCGAGATTGGGCTCAGGCGGCACGTCCCGGTCAGCGGGATCATCCAGGGGGCCCGGCCAACGGGTCTTGAAGACAGGCGGCATATGGCTTCGAAAACCACAAATCCTTTCGTCTTTCTCCAGCAGGTGCGCGCGGAGACAGCCAAGGTGACTTGGCCGTCGCGCCGCGAGACGATGATCTCGACGGTCATGGTCCTGGCTTTTGCTGTGATCGCGATGATCTTCTTCTTCACCGCGGATCAGCTCATGGGCCTCGCGGTCGAGCAGATTCTGGGCATTGGACGCTAAGTCCGGCGATTACGGAGAAGTCGTAAAAATGGCTACGCGCTGGTACATCGTCCACGCCTATTCGAACTTCGAGAAGAAGGTCGCCGAGGACATCGAGAACAAGGCCAAGCAGAAGGGCCTGTCCGCCGATATCGAGCAGATCGTGGTGCCGACCGAGAAGGTCGTCGAGGTTCGTCGCGGCCGCAAGGTCGACGCCGAGCGCAAGTTCTTCCCGGGCTATGTGCTCCTGAAGGCCAACCTGACCGACGCCGTGTTCTCGCTGGTCAAGAACACGCCGAAGGTCACCGGGTTCCTCGGGGACTCCAAGCCGGTGCCGATCACCGAGGCGGAAGCGCAGCGCATCCTGAACCAGGTGCAGGAAGGCGTCGAGCGGCCGAAGCCCTCGGTCACCTTCGAGATCGGCGAGGCGATCCGCGTTTCGGATGGTCCCTTCGCGTCGTTCAACGGTTTCGTCCAGGAAGTGGACGAGGAGCGGGCGCGGCTCAAGGTGGAAGTTTCGATCTTCGGGCGCGCCGTGCCTGTAGATCTGGAATTCGGACAGGTCGAAAAGGGCTGATCCGAAATCCCTGGCGTCGGTTCGGCGGTCAGGGGAGGCGGCGCGGAAGCGCGTGGCCTGAGAACGGTGGGAGGCGAAGGCGGCTTTAGCCGGCCGCAAGAACCGCACCACCAGACTGCAACCGCCGGTGTTTCCCATAGTGGGGCCGGCATAGACAAAGGCAGGAAAAGAGATGGCTAAGAAAATTGCAGGCCAGCTCAAGCTCCAGGTCTCCGCGGGATCGGCTACGCCGTCGCCCCCGATCGGCCCGGCGCTTGGTCAGCGCGGCATCAACATCATGGAGTTCTGCAAGGCGTTCAACGCGCAGACCCAGGAAATGGAAAAGGGATCGCCGGTTCCGGTCGTCATCACCTATTACCAGGACAAGTCGTTCACCTTCGTCATGAAGACGCCGCCGGTGAGCTACTTCCTGAAGAAGGCCGCGAACCTGAAGTCGGGCTCGAAGGAGCCGGGCAAGGTCAAGGCCGGCACCGTTTCGCGCGACAAGGTTCGCGAAATCGCGACTGCCAAGATGAAGGATCTGAACGCGAACGACGTCGAAGCGGCCATGCGTATGGTCGAGGGCTCCGCCCGCTCGATGGGTCTGGAAGTGGTGGGCTGAGATCATGGCAAAGATTGCAAAGCGTGTATCGAAGACCCGTGAAGGCATCGATCCCAACAAGGCTTACGCGCTCGCTGACGCGCTGAAGCTGCTCAAGGATCGCTCCTCGGTGAAGTTCGACGAGACCGTCGAAGTCGCCATGAACCTCGGCGTCGACCCGCGTCATGCCGACCAGATGGTCCGCGGCGTGGTCAATCTGCCGAATGGCACCGGCCGCTCGGTCCGTGTCGCCGTGTTCGCCCGTGGCGACAAGGCTGAAGAGGCCAAGGCCGCCGGCGCCGACATCGTCGGTGCCGAGGATCTGGTCGACATCGTCCAGAAGGGCACGATCGATTTCGATCGCTGCATCGCCACGCCGGACATGATGCCGCTCGTCGGCCGCCTCGGTAAGGTGCTCGGCCCGCGCGGCATGATGCCGAACCCGAAGGTCGGCACCGTCACCACCGATGTCGCCGCGGCCGTCAAGGCCTCCAAGGGTGGCGCGGTCGAGTTCCGCGTCGAGAAGGCCGGCATCGTTCATGCCGGCGTCGGCAAGGTCTCGTTCGACGTCAAGGCGCTGGAAGAGAACATCCGTGCCTTCGCCGATGCGGTGACCAAGGCAAAGCCGGCTGGCGCCAAGGGCAACTACGTCAAGAAGGTGTCTGTCACCTCGACGATGGGCCCGGGCCTCAAGCTCGACGTCTCGACGCTCGCCGCGTCCTGATTAGACCATTTGGATCGGCCTCGCGAAGGCTGATCCGTGACTGAATTCCGGGCCTTGGATTTATCCTGGGCCCGGTACCGGAAGCCGGAAGGCTTCCGGACATCCTGTCCGAGATTGCGGGCGGCCCGAGTCTTGATTCAAGAGGAGGGCCTTAATTCATGTGGGCCTGCATGAGACGGGTGAAAACCGGACAACGGAGCGACAAGCTCCAATGAAAGGTTCGAACCGTGTTTGCCTTTTGTCTGCGCATCGCCGGCTTGACCGTCGATGTGGCGAAAGGGGGCAGGATCCTCGAGCGTCGTTCGGGAGATCCGTTACTGGATGGCCCGGCCGGCAAAAAGGCAACCCGACGCCTGTCCTCGCAAATGGGAATGTTCCCATTGACGGGGCAGGGGTCAACTGGAGATAGGCAGTGGACAGAGCGGAAAAACGCGAACTCGTCACGGGCCTGAATGATGCGTTTTCGGGCGCAGGTTCAGTCGTCGTGGCCCACTATGCCGGTATCACCGTCGCGCAAATGAACGACCTTCGGTCGAAAATGCGCGCCGCCGGTGGCACCGTTAAAGTCGCGAAGAACCGTCTCGCCAAAATCGCTCTTCAGGGCACGGACTCCGCATCGATCATCGACCTGTTCAAGGGGCAGACGCTGATCGCCTATTCGGAGGATCCGATTGCGGCGCCGAAGGTCGCGTCCGATTTCGCCAAGGGGAATGACAAGCTCGTCATTCTCGGCGGCGCAATGGGCACCACCTCGCTCAACGCCGACGGTGTGAAGGCACTCGCCACACTTCCGTCGCTCGATGAGCTGCGCGCCAGGCTGGTTGGCATGATCGCCACGCCGGCAACCCGGATCGCCCAGATCGTCAATGCGCCAGCGGCCTCGGTCGCGCGCGTCATCGGCGCTTACGCCCGGAAGGACGAGGCGGCATGAGGCCGTTCCTCGCTATCAAAAACACACGTTCGAACCTAACGAAGGAATACAACAATGGCTGATCTCGCAAAGATCGTAGACGACCTTTCGAAGCTGACCGTCCTCGAGGCGGCTGAGCTGTCGAAGCTTCTGGAAGAAAAGTGGGGCGTTTCGGCTGCTGCTCCGGTCGCGGTTGCCGCTGCTGGCGGCGCTGCCGCTGCTGCTGCCCCCGTCGAGGAAAAGACGGAATTCGACGTCGTCCTCACCGACGCCGGCGCTCAGAAGATCAACGTCATCAAGGAAGTCCGCGCCATCACCGGTCTTGGCCTCAAGGAAGCCAAGGACCTGGTCGAAGCGGCTCCGAAGCCGGTCAAGGAAGGCGTTTCCAAGGCCGACGCCGACAAGTTCAAGGCCCAGCTGGAAGCAGCCGGCGCCAAGGTCGACCTGAAGTAAGCGTAAAAGCGGCGGGCGGCCTCGCGCCGTCCGCCACTCCCTTGGGTGACCAGGGGAGGCTGCGTGACGCGAGATGTACGAAAACCTCTTTCCTGAGGGCCGTAAACCGGCCTTCAGGAAACGGGTTTTCTCCCGTTTTAGCCGGTAGCCGCCAAGTAATTGGAAAAGGCGGCCGGAGAACAGACAGAGAGCCGCCGGCCAGGTGGCTCAGTATGCAAGACGAACCGCGGCGAGGTTCGTCCCGAGTTTAGAGCTAAGGAG
>NZ_RZSJ01000331.1:0-6685 GCF_003998025.1 Mesorhizobium sp. M8A.F.Ca.ET.021.01.1.1 | reverse complement strand
GTGGGGGAGTGGTGGCTCGGCGAAGCCGAGACGGAGAGGGGGCCTTGGCGCTAACCCATCCCCCAACCCACCAAAGTTCGGGCGCTCGTGGCTGGCGCCCATTGCCGGAGCCGGCGCCTCTCCCTCGAGCCGGCTCCGGCCCTTTCGAGCCTCACACTTTCGCGCGCGATCCCCACGCGCCGGACGGCGCCTGCACGGTGTCAAGACATTGGAGCCTGACCATGACCCTGAACGAACGCGCCGCCAAGCTCACCGGCCTCGCCGCCAGGCTGTACCTGCGGGACGCGGCGCTGCTTGCCGGCCGCCTGCTTTTGTCCCTCATCTTCCTGCATGAGGGCGCCACGCTCGCCACCCATTTCGAGGGCGCCGCCAAGGCCATGGCGGCCCTTGGCGTCGGCCTGCCGCTGTTCATCGCCACCATGGCGCTGCAATTGGGGGCGGGGCTTTCCGTCGCGACAGGCCTGCTGACGCGGCTTGGCGCCATCGGGCTCGGCCTGTTTTGCCTGGCCACGGCCATGCTGTTCCACACCAATTTCGCCAGCCAGAACGAATTGCTGCATTTCGAAAAGGATCTGGCCATATCAGGCGGCATGTTCGTGCTGGCCGCCGCCGGCGCCGGCAGGTTCTCGCTGGACTGGTTGTTGGCCGGCTATCTCAGGCAGCGCCAGCGCGACAAGGAGATGGTGGCGGCGCTGCTGGCGGTCGAGAACCAGTTTTCCGTGGAGGTGCGGCTGCCGGTTTGAGCAGGAACCGAGCCCGCGCGCGCCCACACACGCTCGCACGTGCTGTGCTGGAACCAGCCTTGATGCTCCGCATTCTATAAGCAGGGGCTCAAGGAGCGTGACGTGAAAGCGATTTTGGCACTGGTGGGCGGCTTTGTTCTGACCCTTGCGGTCTTCGGCAGCGGGCTGGGCTTTGCCGCCTGGCTGCTCGCCGCCAAGTCTCCGCATGAGGCAAGGCGAACCGTCAGCGTCGCGGAGCTGTGGACCAGGGACGCGCGGCCGGTGAACAAGACGTCGCAGAACCTCGAACGCCTGCCGGCCGACCAGCCCGCGGCGCCCGACATCGCCGCCAGGGAGCAGGCACCCGACCCGACCGCGACCGGCTCGATCGCGCCTTCGGCTGAAGCGGCCGAACTGCCGGGATCCCACGTCAAATGGTGCGCCAGCCATTACCGCTCCTACCATCCCGACGACAACACCTACATGTCTTATAGCGGGCGGCTGCGCCCCTGCGTCTCACCCTATCTCGACGCCGGCGCCGACCAGAGCGCGCAGCCTACGGCCGAAGTCAGCTATGTCGCGGGCGACGTCGCTTCGGCCGTCACGACGGGGCTTTCCGCCGACCATGTCGATTCCTGCTTCAGTCGCTATCGCTCCTACCGGCCCGACGACAACAGCTACCAGCCCTATTCCGGCGGACCCAGGCGCCAGTGCGAGTAGCGCCGGTGCCGGGTAAACATGGCTGAAGGGCGCGGCTTGTGATCCCGACGATCACGCAAATTTTTTGGATCGTTCGCACCGGCGCGGCGTTCATCCCCCACACAAGGGAGAACTGACATGAACGACGACCGCGACGACAAGATCCGCGACCGCGCCTACGAGATCTGGCAGCGCGAAGGCGGCGGCCATGGCGACCATGACCGGCACTGGCACCAGGCTGAGATGGAGATCGACAGGGAAGCCGCCCTGCCGCTGACGGCCGACGATGCGCTTCCGGAAACCGGCGAGATCGCCAGCACGGACGTGCTGCAGGTCGAAGCGCTGGCGGCCCGTACCGGCATATCGGGCGACGAGGCGCAGGCGCTGATCGACAGGCTCGGCACCGATCGCGCCGCGATCGAGCAGGCCGCGCGCGGCCTCAAGGCGAAGCACGGGCGCTGAACGCAAGGCCTTTCGAAACAATGCGTTGGCGCGGTTCGATGAGAAGATGATTCATCGAGCCGGCGGCGCGAAACCATGACCCGGGCGAAGCCGTAGGGCGCTATCCTCCGTCATCTGCCCCGTCATCAACGGCAATGTCGGAACCCTTGGCTGTCTCGCAGGTTCCTTCTGCCCACCCCAACAGGAGATGCAGGCCATGGACCACACCCACCACATCAGGCTGACCAATGCCGAACTGACCCCCGATGCGCTCGAAGGCGCCACCATCTACGGTCCCGGCGACGAGAAGATCGGCTCGGTCGACCATCTGCACGGCAGCCAGGTCGTCATCGATGTCGGCGGCTTCCTCGGCATCGGCGCCAAGCCCGTGGCCGTGCTGGCCAACGAACTCGATTTCATGCGCGACGAGGACGGCGACATCCACGCCGTGACCAGTTGGACCAAGGACCAGCTGAAACAAATGCCCGAACACCGCGACTGACAATGAGAAGGGCTCGGCATCATCCGGGCCCTTCGTCTTTTCCAAGGGAGAGACCGATGATCAGGAAGCTGAAAGACGGAAAATACCGGCTTTATTCGAGGAAGAAGGACGACAAGACGGGGAAGCGGCGGAATTTGGGGACGTTTGATACGCGCGAGGCGGCGGAGAAGCATGAGAAGGAGGTGCAGTATTTCAAGCGGCATTGAGGGATGCTGAGGCGTGCCTCGGTCTCGTTGCTGCAATTGGCGGTGGACAAGAAGCGCTATGGCCAAAGCGTTGCGACGCCGCCAAGCGACGTGAAACTCGTGTGGAACAAAATAAGCATCCGCGCGTTTGGGCTTTCGGCTTGGTCTGGCCATGGGGTCCGCGTGGGGAGGGGTTTTTGGGCGTATCTCGGTTACCAAAGGAACATCTGGATTCTCGGCAAATACTCAGCGCTCTCAAGGCATTTCGAAACGGAGATTTTTCCGTCCGCATCGAAAACGTCTATGACGGGCTGAGTGGCGAAATCGCAGATACGTTCAACCAAATTGTCGAACTCAATGACCAGGTGACGCGTGAATTCGCGCGGCTCAGCCGGGTGGTCGGCAAAGATGGGCGCATCAGCGAGCGGGGCCATGTCAGGAACGCCAAAGGCAGCTGGGAATCCAGTGTTCGGTCGGTCAACGACCTGATCGAGGACATGGTGCAGCCGACCGCCGAGGTTGCCCGGGTCATCGGCGCCGTCGCCAAGGGCGATCTGTCCCAGACCATGATGGTGGAGATCGACGGGAGGCCGCTGCGCGGCGAATTCCTGCGGATCGGCAAAATCGTCAACACAATGGTCGAGCAACTCGCCTCGTTCACTTCGGAGGTGACACGAGTGGCGCGCGAGGTCGGCACCGAGGGCAAACTTGGTGGACAGGCGCGGGTCAAGGGTGTGGCAGGCACCTGGAAGGATCTGACCGACAATGTGAACGCGATGGCGACCAATCTGACGAGCCAGGTGCGCAACATCGCGGAGGTGACTACGGCCGTCGCGTCGGGTGACTTGTCAAAGAAGATCACCGTCGACGTGAAGGGCGAGATCCTGGAGCTGAAGTCGACCATCAACACCATGGTCGACCAGCTCAACTCGTTTGCCGGCGAGGTGACGCGCGTCGCGCGCGAAGTCGGCACCGAGGGGAAACTCGGCGGCCAAGCCCGCGTCGAGGGCGTGGGTGGCACCTGGAAGGACCTGACGGACAGCGTGAACCTGATGGCCGCCAACTTGACCGGCCAGGTCCGCAATATCGCCGATGTGACGACCGCGGTGGCGCTCGGCGACCTGTCGAAGAAGATCACCGTCGACGTGAAGGGCGAGATTTTGGAGCTGAAGTCCACCATCAATACGATGGTCGACCAGCTCAACTCCTTTGCCGGCGAGGTGACGCGCGTTGCGCGCGAGGTCGGGACGGAGGGAAAGCTCGGCGGCCAGGCGCAGGTGCGGGGTGTCGCTGGAACCTGGAAAGATTTGACCGACAACGTCAATTCAATGGCGGCCAACCTGACCGGCCAGGTGCGCAACATCGCCGAAGTGACCACCGCGGTGGCTCTGGGCGATCTGTCGAAGAAGATCACGGTCGACGTGAAGGGCGAGATCCTGGAACTCAAGAACACCATCAACACGATGGTGGATCAGCTGAATTCCTTCGCCTCGGAGGTGACGCGTGTCGCGCGCGAAGTCGGCACCGAGGGAAAGCTGGGCGGCCAGGCAGAAGTGCGAGGGGTCGGAGGCACCTGGAAGGACCTGACCGACAACGTCAATCTGATGGCGGCCAATCTCACCGGGCAAGTGCGCAACATTGCCGATGTGACGACGGCCGTTGCGCGCGGGGATCTTTCCAAGAAGATCACAGTCGACGTGAAGGGCGAAATCCTGGAGCTCAAGAACACCGTCAACACGATGGTGGACCAGCTCAACTCATTCGCCTCCGAAGTCACGCGCGTCGCCCGCGAAGTGGGCTCCGAGGGGAAACTCGGCGGTCAGGCCCATGTCGAGGGGGTCGGCGGCACCTGGAAGGACCTGACCGACAACGTCAATGCCATGGCCGGCAACCTGACCGTCCAGTTGCGCGATGTCTCCAAGGTCGCGACCGCGATCGCCACCGGCGATCTCACCCAGAAAATCACCGTCGATGCATTGGGAGAGATTCTGCAGATCAAGGATGTCATCAACACGATGGTGGACCAGCTGAACTCCTTCGCATCCGAGGTGACGCGCGTCGCCCGCGAAGTGGGGTCGGACGGCAAGCTTGGCGGCCAGGCACAGGTACGCGGTGGCGCCGGCACGTGGAAGGACCTGACGGACAATGTCAACGCCATGGCCGCCAACCTGACGGGCCAGGTCCGCAACATTGCGGAAGTGACGACCGCCGTTGCGCTGGGCGACCTGTCGAAGAAGATCACGGTCGACGTTCGCGGCGAAATTCTCGAACTCAAGGACACCATCAACACGATGGTGGATCAGCTCAACTCGTTCGCCTCGGAAGTGACGCGTGTCGCGCGCGAAGTCGGTACCGAAGGGAAGCTTGGCGGCCAGGCACAGGTGCGCGGTGTCGCAGGCACCTGGAAAGACCTGACCGACAACGTCAATTCGATGGCCGAGAATCTTACCGGCCAGGTCCGCAACATCGCCGATGTGACGACCGCGGTGGCGCGAGGCGATCTGTCGAAGAAGATCACCGTCGACGTCAAGGGCGAGATCCTGGAGCTGAAGTCCACCATCAACACCATGGTCGACCAGCTCAACTCCTTTGCCGGCGAGGTGACGCGTGTGGCGCGCGAGGTCGGCACCGAGGGCAAGCTCGGCGGCCAGGCACAGGTCGAGGGCGTGGCCGGCACATGGAAGGACCTGACCGACAACGTCAACCTCATGGCGACCAACCTGACCAACCAGGTGCGTGGCATCGCTGATGTCGTGACCGCAGTGGCACAAGGAAATCTCAAGCGCAAGCTCGCCGTGGATGCCAAGGGCGAGATCGCGTCCCTGGCGGACACCATCAACGGCATGATCGAAACGCTTGCGACCTTCGCCGATCAGGTGACCAACGTCGCACGCGAGGTCGGTATCGAGGGCAAGCTCGGCGGCCAGGCCAGGGTGCCGGGCGCCGCCGGTCTGTGGCGCGACCTGACCGACAACGTCAATCAGCTGGCAGCGAACCTGACCACCCAGGTGCGGGCCATCGCCGAGGTGTCGACCGCGGTCACCAAGGGTGATCTTACCCGTTCCATCAGCGTCCAGGCTTCCGGGGAGGTCGCGGCGCTCAAGGACAACATCAACGAGATGATCCGCAACCTGAAGGATCAGACGCTCAAGAATGCCGAGCAGGATTGGCTGAAAACCAACCTCGCGCGGTTCTCGCGCATGCTGCAGGGCGAGCGCGATCTGGCCACGGTGTCGCGCATGATCATCTCCGAGCTCGCGCCGCTGGTGAACGCGCAGTACGGCCTTTTCTACGTGACCAATCGCGACGAGGAAGAATCCTATCTGGAACTGGCCGCGTCATACGCCGCCGAAGGCAAAGCCGCGATCCGCCAGCGTGTGGACTTCCGGGAAGGTCTGATCGGTCAAAGCGCAGCCGACAAACGGGCGATCATGCTCGACGATGTTCCTTCGAGCTTCCTGCGCATCACCTCGGGCCTTGGCGAAGCACCGCCGGCCAGCGCTATCGTCCTGCCGGCATTGTTCGAGGAAGAGGTCAAGGCGGTTATCGAGCTCGCTTCGTTCAGCCGCTTCAGCGACACGCATCGCCTGTTCCTCGAGCAATTGATGGAGTCGGTCGGTATCGTGCTCAACACGATCGCCGCGACCATGCGCACGGAAGGGCTTCTCAAGCAGTCGCAGCTTTTGACGTCCGAACTGCAGTCGCGCCAGACCGAGCTCACCAAGAAACAGGAAGAGCTTCACGCCACCAACGAGGAATTGCAGGAGAAGGCGCAGCTCCTCGAGAACGAGAAAAAACAAGTCGAGAACAAGAATCTCGAGATCGAAATGGCCAGACGGGCGCTCGAGGAAAAGGCGGAACAGCTGGCGCTGACGTCCAAGTACAAGTCCGAATTCCTGGCGAATATGAGCCACGAACTGAGGACCCCGCTGAATTCGCTGTTGATCCTGTCCAACCTGCTCGCCACCAACCAGCAGGGCAATTTGAACGACAAGCAGATCGAGTTCGCTCGGACGATCAACTCGGCGGGCACGGATTTGCTCAGCCTCATCAATGACATACTGGATCTTTCGAAAATCGAGTCCGGCACGGTTTCGATCGAGCTCAACGACATGCCGCTCGCCCATCTGCGTCAG
>NZ_RZSJ01000330.1:0-6700 GCF_003998025.1 Mesorhizobium sp. M8A.F.Ca.ET.021.01.1.1 | reverse complement strand
GTTCACGGGGAGAAGGAAAAAGGAAGCGCTACTTCGCGGCGCAGAGCTTGTCGCGCGTGGTCGACATCGCCGCCGCCGCGGAGAAACCGTAGGGCTCGATGATCTTGGCGAACTCGCCCGACTTCTTCATCTTGGCGAGTTCGACGTCGAAGGCGTCGCGCATCGCCTCGTCGCCCTTCTTGAAGGCGGCGCCGTCGCAATAGACCGGGGCACCCTGCACCGGAGCGATGACTTCGAGGTTCGGATCGGCGGCCTTCTTCATCAGATCATTGATCGACAGTACGGGCAGCGAATAGGCGTCGATACGGCCGTCCTGCACCATCTTCAGGCCGCTCTGGCCGTCCGGCACGACGATGACACGTTCACGCGGCACGCCGGCGTTGAGCGCCAGCTTCTCCTCGGTGCCGCCGCCCGGCGCGCCTATGGTGGCGGACGTGTCCTTGGCGACATCCTCGTAGCTCTTGAAGCCTTTCGGATTGCCCTTCTTCACCAGCATCGCCTCGGCGTCGCACAGGACCGGTTCGGAATAGGCGACCGCAGCGCAACGCTCCGGCTTCATGAACAGGCCGGCGGTGACGACGTCGAAGCGGCCGGCCTGCAGGCCGGGGATCATCGCGCCGTATTCCGAGATCGAGGCGACGACGTCGGCGACGCCAAGCCGCTTGAAGATTTCGCGCGCCACATCGGGCGCGGCACCCGAAACCTTGCCGTCGGCGGCGACCGCCGTATAGGGCGGCTCATTGGCGATGGCCAGGCGGGCGAAGCCCTGCGACTTTAGCTGCTCGAGCTTGCTGTCGTCGGCCGACCCCGGGATAGAGGCGGCCAGCACGGCCGAAAGTGCGAGACCGGCGACGCCGGCCAGAATGCCAAGTTTCTTCATTGTTCCCAACTCCTTGTTCTTGTCTTGGTTTGCGTGATTTCAGGACGGCATCGCCGCCTTTGGCATGCGGTCAGACACGGTGTCCGGCCGCGATGATCTTCTTCAGGAACCCTTGCGTGCGTTCCTGCTTGGGATTGCGGAAAATCTCGTCGGGCTTGCCTTCCTCGACTATTCGGCCGCGATCGAAGAACAGCACCCGGTCGGCGAAGTCGTGGGCGAAACCCATTTCGTGCGTGACCAGCAGCATGGTCATGTCGGTCTCGGCGCAGAGCCGCCACAAGACGTTGAGCACTTCCTCGACCAGTTCCGGGTCGAGCGCCGATGTCACCTCGTCGAACAGCATGATCTTCGGTTGCAAAGCGAGCGCGCGGGCGATCGCCACGCGCTGTTTCTGGCCGCCTGATAGCTGCGCCGGCATCGCCTTGGCCTTGTCGGCCATGCCGACCATGTCGAGCAGTTCCATCGCGCGTTTTTCGGCGGCGGCGCGCGGTGTGCCCTTGGTCAGCATCGGGGCCAGCGTCACATTGTCGATGACGCTCTTGTGCGGAAACAGGTTGAACAGCTGGAAGACCATGCCGGTCTTCTGGCGCATTTTTGCCAGATGCCGCTCGTCGGCCGGCAGCAATTGGCCGTTACGCTCCATGTGGTAGAGTTGCTCGCCGTCGATCTGGATGTGACCGCCGTCGATGCGCTCCAGCGTCATCAGGATGCGCAGGATCGTGGTCTTGCCCGAGCCAGAGGGGCCGATCAGCGCCAGCTTCTCGCGCGGCATGACCTGCATGGACAAGCCGTCCAGCACCTTGAAGGCGCCGAAGCTCTTCGAGATGGCGTCGACCTTGATGATGGGCGCGGTTGCGGACAAATGAATTTCCCCGTGCTGGAGAAGCCTGTGCCCTTAACGATGGGGAACACGCCAAATCATGTCAATTGGTAAAATAATATCATGACAATTATTCTGATTGCGCACATTTTCCGGTCAATCGCAGCTGGCTTTTTGGGCATGCCGTTGCCCCAGAACCACCTGGCGATAGTGGGTGGCGTGTTCAGATTGCGAGCAGCAGATGCTCCGGATCGCCAAGCAAGAGCTTGGTGACAACGCCGAGACCGGCGCGCAGTTCCCCCTCGGTGGTCGAACCCAGCGAGATGCGCACTGCCGGATGCCAGGGCGCATCCGATATGCGGAACGAGGTGCCCGGGGCTATGGCCACGCCTTGCAACCGAGCCTGGGCGACAAAGCTCTCCTCGGAACGGTCGGCCGGCAGTTGCAGCCAGATATGCAATCCGTCGCGACGGGCACGGTAGTCGACGCCGGCCAGTACCTCGCCAGCGATATCCTGCCGGCGACGCAACGCCGCGCGCTGCCAGCGCACCAGCTCCATCGCGGTGCCGTCGGTTACCCATTTGGTGGCGATCTCGGCCACCATTGGTGTCGCCATCCAGTTCGAGACGAGATGCCGGTTGGCGACGGCCGCAACGTAACGGTCGGGCGCGGCGAGATAACCTATGCGCAGGCCGGGCACGGTGATCTTAGTGAAGGAGGTGACGTAGAGCGTCCGCTCCGGCGCGAAAGCAGCGACCGGCGGCGGTCGATCCTCGACCAGGGGACCGAGCACATCGTTCTCGATGATGGCGATGTCATGCTTGCGCGCCACCGCCGCGATCTGCTCACGGCGCGCCGCATCCATGAGCGTTGCGGTCGGGTTGATCACCGAAGGCTGCACGAATACGGCGCGGATATCGGACAGCCGGCAGGCCTCGTCCAGCGCTTCCGGAATCAGGCCGTTTTCGTCGATCGGCAGGCCTTCGAGGTTGAAACCGAGATAGCGGGCGAGCGGCACCAGCGTGTGATGGCCTATCGCCTCGGTGGCAACGGTGGAGCCCGGTGGCGCGACGCTCATCAGCGCCACCGTCATGCCGGCGGTGGCGCCATTGGTCAGGCTGATGTTCTGCGCGGAGGCATCGAGGCCGCACAGTTTCAGCCATTCGACCGCCACGGCGCGGTGGCGTGGGAACACCATGTTTGGCCGGAACGACAGTGCCGAACTCGACGGCAGGTTTTCGGCAAGCCAGCCCAGCGCCTGCTTCATCCGCTCCAGGTGCATCGGCTCGCAGACCGGTTTCAGGATCGAGAGGTCGATGACCTCACCGAGGCGCTCGGGCAGATAGGGCGGGTCCGGCTCGCGGCGCTGCGTTTGGACGAAGCTGCCGCGCCCGATCTCGCCCGAAATCAGGCCGCGCCGGATCAATTCCTCATAGGCCCGGCTGACCGTCTGCACCGAGAGCTTGAGATTGTCCGCCAGCCGGCGATGCGTCGGCAGCCTCGCGCCATTGGCCAGGCGTCCGTCATGGATGGCGCGCGCGAACTGGTCGGCCAATGATTGATAGGCTGGCCGGCGGATAAGCGCGGGATCGGGTTGCCACAATGTCATGACTTATTAGAGATCGAAATCAGTGCAATTGACAATCGAAATAATGCGCCCTCATGGTACGATGGACGAAAAAGTGAGCGCTGATGACTGCTGCGAAACTCGACCCGATCGATCTCAAAATCCTCGACGCCATCCAGCGTGACGGACGCATCACCAAGCTGGCGCTGGCCGAGCAGGTCGGGCTGTCGCCGACGCCGTGCTGGATGCGGCTGCGCAAGCTGGAAAAAGCCGGCATCGTCTCGGGCTATCACGCCCGCATCGCCATGCGCGTCGTGGCGCCTGTCGCCACAGTGCTGATGGAGGTGACGCTGGCCAGCCACCGTCAGGCCGATTTCGACCGCTTCGAGCGCGTCATCCGCGATATCCCCGAGATCGTCGCCTGCTGGTCGGTGGGTGGCGGCGTTGACTATGTGCTGAAGGTGATGGCGCGCGACATCGACGCCTATCAGCGGCTGGTCGACGGCTTGCTCGATCGCGAGATCGGCATCGACCGCTACTTCACCTACATCGTCATCAAGACGGTGAAGGATGATATCGCGCTGCCCATTGCGGACCTGTTGCCGGCACCGGCATAGCGCCGGAGAAACGGGCTGCCCTCACGGCGCAATAGAGAGATTCTCTCTCTGATCAGGCGCTCAAACAGCCTCTCTGTCTGCCGGTGAAGGATAGTCTCCTCGCATCAAAACGAACCGGGAGGCTTCGACCATGTCCGCGCATTTCGCCCGCTCGCATCGCCACGAAGCGCTCGACCGGCTCGCCGACCGCCGGCTGCTGCGCGAACTCGCCTATGTCGACGGCCATTGGACGGCGAGCGATGCGGCCGAGAGTTTCGAGGTCACCGATCCGGCGACCGGCACCACCGTCGCCTTTGTCGCAGCACTCGACAGCCGGCAGACTACAAAAACCATCGACGCCGCGGCGCGCGCCTTTCCGGCCTGGCGGGCGCTGTTGCCGCAGGAGCGCTCGAAAATCCTGCGAAAATGGTTCGAGCTGATCATCGCCGCCAAGGCTGATCTGGCTCTGCTGATGACGCTTGAGCAGGGCAAGGCGCTCAAAGAGTCGCTCGGCGAAATCGACTACGCCGCCTCCTTCATCGAATGGTATGCGGAGGAAGCGAAGCGCCTCAACGCCGAGAGCGTCACCAGTCATCTGCCGAACGCGGAAATGATGGTGCGGCGCGAACCGCTCGGTGTCGTCGGCGTGGTCACGCCGTGGAATTTTCCGTCGGCCATGTTGACCCGCAAGGCGGCGGCGGCGCTTGCCGCCGGCTGCACCATCGTCGCGCATCCCTCCTCGGAGACGCCACTTTCGGCGCTGGCGCTGGCCGAACTCGGCGAGCGCGCCGGGCTGCCGGCCGGCGTCTTCAACATCGTCACAGGCAAGGCCGCGACGATCGTTGGACGCATGTGCGAAGATCCGCGCGTGCGGGCCATGAGTTTTACGGGCTCGACCGAGATCGGCCGGCTGATCGCCGCGCAAAGTGCGCCGACGATGAAGCGGCTGGTCATGGAACTCGGCGGCCACGCGCCGCTGATCGTCTTTGCCGACGCCGATCTCGACAAGGCGGTGACCATTGCTGTCGACGCCAAATTCGCCACATCAGGCCAGGATTGCCTCGCCGCCAACCGAATCTATGTCCAGCGTCCGCTTTACGACCGCTTCTGCACCGCATTCGCCAAGCGCATTGACGCGCTGCGGACCGGCAGCGGCCTTGCCGAGGAAACCGACATCGGGCCGCTGATGCATGAACGTGCCGTCCAGAAGGTCGAGGAGCAGGTCGCGGATGCCCTCGCCCACGGCGCCCGCTGCCTTGCCGGCGGCAAGCGCCATCAGGCCGGGCCGCTGTTCTACCAGCCGACACTGCTCGCCGACGTCGCCGACGAAGCGCTGATCATGCGTGAGGAGACCTTTGGTCCGGTCGCCGCCGTCACATCCTTCGACGACGAGGACGAGGTGATCGCCCGCGCCAATGCGACCGAATATGGCCTCGTCGCCTATGTCGTGACCGAGAATGGCGCGCGTCAGCAGCGCATGGGTCGCGCGCTCGACTATGGCATGGTCGCCATCAACCGTGTGAAGATCACCGGCGCGCCGATCCCCTTCGGCGGCGTCAAGCAGTCCGGCATCGGCCGCGAAGGCTCGCGCCACGGCTTGGAGGCCTTCACTGATCTCAAATATCTATGCCTCGACGTGGCGTAGGCCACACTGGAATTTTCAAGGAGTAAAAAAAAATGCTCGACCAGTCCAACGAACTCGCCGCCTGGGATCGCGACCATTTCTTCCATCCCTCGACCCATATGGGCACGCACGCTCGCGGTGAATCGCCGACAAGGATCATGGCCGGCGGCGAAGGCGTCACCGTCTGGGACAACAACGGCAGGAAGAGCATCGATGCCTTCGCCGGCCTCTATTGCGTCAATGTCGGCTATGGCCGCCAGAAGATCGCTGACGCCATCGCCACGCAGGCAAAGAACCTCGCCTATTACCACGCCTATGTCGGGCACGGCACCGAGGCCTCGATCACATTGGCGAAGATGATCATCGACCGCGCGCCGAAGGGCATGTCGAGGGTCTATTTCGGCCTGTCCGGTTCGGATGCCAACGAAACCAACATCAAGCTGATCTGGTACTACAACAATGTGCTGGGCCGGCCGGAGAAGAAGAAGATCATCTCGCGCTGGCGCGGCTATCACGGCTCGGGCGTGATGACGGGATCGCTGACGGGGCTGGACCTCTTCCACAATGCCTTCGACCTGCCCCGCGCGCCGATCCTGCACACCGAGGCGCCCTATTATTTCCGCCGCGCCGACCGCTCGATGAGCGAGGAACAGTTCTCGCAGCATTGCGCCGACAAGCTGGAGGAGATGATCCTCGCCGAAGGGCCTGAAACCGTCGCCGCCTTCATCGGCGAGCCAATCCTCGGCACTGGCGGCATCGTGCCGCCGCCTGCCGGCTATTGGGAGAAAATCCAGGCGGTGCTGAAAAAGTACGACGTGCTGCTGGTCGCCGACGAAGTGGTGACGGGCTTCGGCCGGTTGGGCACCATGTTCGGCTCCGACCATTACGGCATCAAGCCTGACCTGATCACCATCGCCAAGGGCCTGACCTCGGCCTATGCGCCGCTGTCGGGCGTCATCGTCGCCGACAAGATGTGGCAGGTCCTGGTGCAGGGTTCGGACAAGCTCGGTTCGCTTGGCCATGGCTGGACCTATTCGGCGCATCCGATCTGCGTCGCAGCCGGCGTCGCCAATCTCGAACTGATCGATGAGATGGACCTGGTGCGGAATGCCGGCGAGACCGGCGCTTATTTCCGTGCCGAACTGGCCAAGGCCGTCGGCGGTCACAAACACGTCGGCGAGGTGCGCGGCGACGGCCTTGGCCAGTTCGGCAC
>NZ_RZSJ01000032.1:0-21000 GCF_003998025.1 Mesorhizobium sp. M8A.F.Ca.ET.021.01.1.1 | reverse complement strand
GCCCATGTCGCGTGGGCAGGATCGGCAAAGACGGGCACCTGCGGCCCGCCAACGATATCGGCCCCGAGCGTTTCGGCCGCGCGGCACATCCGCTCCAGCCATTGCGGATCGGCAATCTCGTCATCGTCGATGACCAGCAGATGCCTGAAGTTCGGGAAATGCAGGATCGCCGTCTGCCAGCCGGCATTATAGGCGCTGCAATTGCCGCGTTCATGCGCGATGATGACCATGCCCGGTATCTCGCCGCGCTCGAACAGCGGCAGCGCGGCCTTGGCACCGTCACGCGCCTCGGCCTCGTTCTCCATAACGATGACCGCAAAGCGCCTGCCGGTTTGCTGCTGGCGCAGCGACGCCAGCGTCTCCAGCAGCTGTTCGGGCCGCTTGAAAGTCGGCAAGGTGACGATCGCTTCGACGGCCTCCGCGTCGAGCCGGGGAGACCGTCCCGCGATCGATACCGAACCGTCCGATGGCAAAGGGATCATCCGTATCCAGCCGCGTCTTGAGTCGCGTTCTGGTAGCACCACGATGATAAGGTTTCGTTAATCACCTTGCACGGAGAGGCCCGCCAGGCATGGGCTTTGGGGCGTTGACCGTGCTCGTTTAATCAAGGGTTCACCGCGCTTTGCTACCGGCTACACCACAGGATAGTGAGATGCATCTGCTGTTCGCCACATCGATCGTGCCCGACGGTGCTCTCGCCTCGGGCTACGAGATCGCCAACGCCGCGATCATCGCCGCCTTGCGGCGCGCCGGCGCGCGCGTGACGGTCATCGGCTTCACCTGGCCCGGGAAAGCCGCGATAGATCCCGAAAACACGGTGGTGCTTGGTGCGATCGACGTGCGCACCGAAAGTGCTTCGCCGCTGCAAAAACTCTCCTGGGTCGGCAAGGCAATATTTTCGGGCCTCACCTTCGCGTCGGTCAAGTTGCGTGCGGTGTCCGACCACGACGTTCAGGCCGCGATCGAACGCGCCGGTCCATTCGATGGTTATGTGCTGAATTCCGTGCAGTTCGCCGGTGCTTTCGAAAAGCTCTTCGAAGGCCGGCCTTCGATCTTCGTCGCCCACAATGTCGAGCATCTCTCGGCCCGCGAGAATGCCGCTGCCGCCGGCGGCATTTTCCAGCGTCTGCTGTTCCGGCGCGAGGCAAGGCTGCTCAAGCTCGTCGAAGAGCGTCTCTGCCGCCGCGCGCGCTTCGTCTTCACGCTGGCCGAGGAGGATCGCCTGGCGCTCGGTGTCGCCTCGGATGAGCGTTCGGCGGTGCTGCCGCTGGTAACCGGCGACACGGCGCCGGTCCGGAAAGGGCGGCGCCCGATCGACTGCGACGCGGCGCTGATCGGCACCTGGACCTGGCAGCCAAACCGCATCGGCCTCGACTGGTTCCTGGGCAAGGTGGTGCCGCACCTGCGGCCTGGTTTCCGCATCCGCATCGCGGGCCACATGCCTGCCGGCGTCACCTCGACGCATCCGGGCGTCCAATTCGTCGGCCGCGTTCCGGATGCCCGGGCTTTCGTCTGTGGCGCGGCCGTCATCCCGCTGATCAGCACGGCGGGCAGCGGCGTACAGTTGAAGACCATTGAGACCTTCGAGCTTGGCCTGCCCTCGGTCGCCACCAGCCGTTCGCTGCGCGGCATCGACCACCGCCCCGCCAATTGCGTGGTCACCGACGATCCGGCCGGCTTCGCCCAGGCCCTGGAGGCTGCCGCGGCCGATATCGACGATGTCGATGGCACCACCTTCCATCGCCGGCAGGTCAAGGCGCTCGACGCCGCGGTTCGTGTCGGTCTCGAAAAAATCGGCGCCGTCCGGCGGGAGGTGCTTGCATGAACATGCACGCCACCCGCGCCGCGTTCGGGCTCGACAGTCTGAAAATGATCCTCGGCATCCCGGTGCTCGCCATCCGCTGGAACGATGCGATCGCCCTGCTCAATCGCCTGCTTGCCGAGAAGCGCTTCACCAAGGTCAGCTTCCTCAACGCTCACAATGCCAACATCGCCTATACCGACCCGGTCTTCGCCGAGGCGCTCGACGATTTCCTCATCCTGCCGGATGGCATCGGCGTCGATCTCGCCGCGAAGCTTCTCTACGGGGCGGCATTTCCCGACAATCTCAACGGCACCGATTTCGTGCCCGCATTCCTGCAGGCTTCCAAGCGGCCGCTGACCGTGGGGCTGCTCGGTGCGACGCGTGTCAACGCCGAGGCGGCGTCGCTGAAGCTGGCGGCGCTTGCCGTGCAGCACAGCTTCGTGGTCGTTCACGATGGCTATTTCTCCGCCGCGCAGGAGCCGGAGATCATCGGTCGGATCGCAAAATTGCGGCCTGACATGCTGCTCGTCGCGATGGGCGTGCCGCGCCAGGAACTGTGGATTGAACGCCACATCGACGAACGCCACTGCACGCTGCCGGTCGCGGTTGGCGCGCTGCTCGATTTCCTGAGCGGCTCGGTGCCGCGCGCGCCGCCATGGATGCGCCGCCTGAGGCTGGAATGGCTGTTCCGGCTGGCGGTCGAGCCCGGCCGGCTCTGGCGCCGCTATGTGGTCGGCAATCCGCTGTTCCTGTGGCGGGTCGTCAAGCAGAAATGGTCGCGGGGCGCCGAGACCGTCGGAGATGCTCCTGGAGAGTTTCGTTGAACAAGCGGTTCGTCCCAGACCCGTCGCCCGGTCCAGGCCTGTTGCCGAAGACGCCAACGGCGGCGGTGGTGACGGCAAGCTACGCCCCGGATTTCGAGCGCTGCCGCCTGCTGTGCGAAACGCTTGACCGCCATGTCTCGGGTGCTGCGCACCACTACATTCTGGTCGAACATCGCGACCTCGCGCTTTTCCGTCAGTTGGCGACCAGCCGCCGCTCGATCGTCGATGAGCGGGATCTCCTGCCGCGCTGGCTGCGCGCCTTCGACGATCCGTTCAGCCTGTTTCGCCGGCGCGTCTGGCTCAGCATGAAGACCCAGCCGCTGCGCGGCTGGCACGTGCAGCAACTGCGCCGTATCGCCATATCGGCGCACGCCAGGGAAGACGTGCTGATCTTCTGCGATTCCGACGTCGCTTTCCTGAAGGCGTTCGATTGCGGTGTCTTCTGGCGCGATGGCAGCGCGCGCCTGTTCCGCCGCGATGGCGTGCTCGCCGATGACGGCCATGACGAGCATCGCGTGTGGTCGCGCAATGCCGGCGCCGCACTCGGCATCGACCGGTCCCAGGCGTCGGTCCATGATTATATCTCGACGTTGATCGCCTGGCGCCGTGACACGGTGCTGGCCATGTGCGGCCGGATCGAAAAGGTCCATGGTCGCGACTGGGTCGAGGTCATCGGCTCGGCGCGCAAATTCTCCGAATGTATGATCTACGGCCGCTATGTCGATGATCTGCTGGACGGCGCCGGCCATTTCCACGGTTCGGAGGAATTCTGCCGTGTCCACTGGACGGGCGAGGCGTTGTCGGACGATGAGTTCCGCCGCTTCGTCGCCAGCATGGCGCCGGAGCAGGTGGCGATCGGCATGCAGTCCTTTATCGGCACGGATATCGGCCGCATCCGCCGCCTGATCGGGCTTGATCGCTGACTTGTCCTAGATTGCCTTCGCCGGTCGGCGCAGCGCCGAATAGGTCAGCAGCATCGACGCGAGATAGAGCAGCAGGAAGACGATGTTGAGCGACAGCACCAGATCAGATGTCTCGGTAATGGTGGTCAGCACATAGGTCAGCAGCAGCGCCTTGAGGGCGGCGAGCAGGCCCAGATTGAGCGCCCGCACCAGCGTCTGGCCGCGCGCGAACAGAAGCTCGGCCTGGTATTCGACCAGATTGCGCAGTCCCGGCACGCAGATCGCCAGCGCCACCAGGGGCGCGGCCTCGGAGACATTCCTGCCGAGCGCGTTGGGGAAGAAATGCAGCACGATGCCGAGCGCCGCCAGCGCCAGCGTCGAGACCGCGAACAC
Source organism: Mesorhizobium sp. M8A.F.Ca.ET.021.01.1.1 (assembly GCF_003998025.1). Lineage (NCBI taxonomy): Bacteria > Pseudomonadati > Pseudomonadota > Alphaproteobacteria > Hyphomicrobiales > Phyllobacteriaceae > Mesorhizobium > Mesorhizobium sp. M8A.F.Ca.ET.021.01.1.1. The sequence continues at coordinate 17,077 of NZ_RZSJ01000032.1, read as the reverse complement.
ACCGCCCTCGATGCCGCTCTTGACCGCCAGCCGTGAGAGGAGTTCGGGCGCGCGCATCATGCGCTGCACGAGCATCATCGAGAAGGTGCGGATGGGAATGGCCGTCAGGTCGACCAGGCGCATGATGATGGCATAGATGCCGGCCAGATGTGGTCCGCCGATCGCCAGCACCAGCAGCTTGTCGAACTCCATCTGCAGGTAGAACAGCACCTCCGCGCCGGCCACATAGATGGAATCGGCGAGCCGCCGCAGATAGAGCTCGACGCGCAGCCGCAGCCTCTGGCGCGGATAAAACCACCCAAACGCGAGCAGCAGCGAGGCGGCGTTGGCGCCGATGTAGAACCACGACCACACCCAGATGCCGTGCTGTGCCGAGACCATGAATAACACCGCACCAAGCGCCCGCAGTGCCGTGGCCAGGATCGCCAGTATGGCGGCGCGGCCGAATTTGCCCAGCCCGTTGTTGACGATCAGCGCCACTTCCACCGGTCGCCACAGCAGCGCCTCGGCGAAGACGATCGCCGTGAACACCGACAGCGGCACGGTGCCGGCGAAGAAGGTCAGGTAGACGCCGAACGAGGCGGCGGCCAAAAGCGGCAGCGAGGCGGCGCCGAGCACCAGGAAGCCGGCGGTGAAGGTGCCGATCAGATTGGGCCGGATGGTAGCGGTGCGATAGAGCGCCGAAATGAACCCGAAGGCGAGGATTCGCGACAGCATGACGCCGGCCGCCGAGGCAGTGGCGAACATGCCGAATTCGGCGATCGAGAGCGTATTGGCGAGTGCGATGAAATAAGCGAGTGAAAACACCAGTCGCCCGCCGGCACCGCTGATCGCCGAGAAATAGTCGCGCACCAGCCCGCGTCGTTCGGCCATGAAGGTGCCGATCCGCGCGAAGGTCCGCCTTTGCGGTATGTCGCTCGCCTCAGTCATAGGTCAAGGAAATGCATAGGCCGGAAAGTTTAACGCGCCGTTCTGAAGCTTTAGGTTGTGTTAGAAGTTCTTGCAATCAGGACGTGAATTCCTGCCACCGTCTTCCGGAAATTAACCTTTTGTTTCCTATGCCTGTTTAGCGTGGCTTAACGAATGGCCGACCGCCGCTCCCAAGCGGCCAAGAGTAAAGCTCCACGATAATGGTCGACAGGGAAAACCGTGAGGACTGGAAGCGCGAGCGCTCCTTGCTGGCGCTTGGCGACGCCGTGCGTGGCGAGGACGACGCTTCGCTGGTGTCGATAGGAGATCGCGCGAATCCTTCATGGCGCGAGGATGCCGCCACGCGCCATCGCCTGGCCCGTTCCCGGCGCGAGACCAAGGCGAGCCCGTCGCCGCTTGCCGTCGGTGACGCCGCGCCGTTCCCTCTTGACGGGGAGCAGCCGTTTGAAGCCGACGACGCCTGGCGCTCCCGGGCGGAGACCGGCGCCGGCGATCTTCCTCCCGACATGCCGCGCGCAAGGCCGGCGCCGGAAGAACCTTCAGGGACGGGTCGCGCTCGTGATGCAATCGGATCCCGCGCCACGGACGGAGCCGATACCTCCTCCGATGGCGGTGCGGACGGTCAGCAATGGAAGCCATTGATCGATCCGATGCTGGTTGTTCGCGGCGTCGCCAGGTCGAAGCTGCTGATCGTCGCGACCACGATACTGGGCGCCGGGCTCGGCATTGCCATCGCCTTGTCGATGCCGAAGAAATACGAAGCCACGACCGAACTGATCATCGAGCCGGGCGACCTGAAGCTCTCCGATCGCGATCTCACGCAACCGGTGGGCCAGCCCGACGCCGCGTTGGCCGTCGTCGAAACCCGGATCAAGATGCTCACCTCGGGCACCGTTCTCGATCAGGTCGTCAAGAATCTCAATCTAGTCAACGATCCGGAGTTCAACGGCCAGGGTTCCGGCGGCCTTGGCGTCATGTCGCTTATCCGCTCGATTGTGTCACGCCACGATGGGCCGGGCGGTGTCGATGAGGTTCGCCGCCAGGCGCTGGCCGTTGGCAATCTGGCCAAGAGCCTGTCGGTCGAACGCACCGGCAAGACTTTTGTCATCTCCGTCAGCGCTGTAACCCAGAACGGCGAGAAGTCGGCGCTCATCGCCAATACGACGAGGACCGTCTTTCAGCAGGAGGCCGCCAAATACCAGTCCGACATGGCCGGACGCGCGACGAACGAATTGACGTCCAAGCTAGATGATCTGCGCAAGGGGGTCGAGGCGGCCGAGCGCAAGGTCGAGGATTTCAGGGCCACGCATGGTCTCGTCGACGCGCAAGGCCATCTGATCAGCGACGATCAGATGCTGAAGCTCAACGAGCAGCTCTCCGTCGCCCGCGCCCGCACGCTGGAACTCAATGCCCGGGCGGCGTCGGCGCGTTCGCTGGACGTCAATTCCGTTCTGACCGGCACGTTGCCGGAAGAAATCAACTCCAACACCATGAGCGATCTGCGCTCGCAATATGCGACGCTGAAGCAGGAGGCCGATCGTGCCGCGGTTCGGCTGGGGCCGCGCCATCCCGAACTCCAGGCTCTCGATGCCCAGATTGCCGGCGCGCGCGAGCGCATTGCCAATGAACTGCGCCGCATCGCCTCTTCGCTACAGGTCGACCTGAAGCGCGCGGTCCAGCTCGAACAGGACCTCGCGTCTCGGCTGGCTCAGGCCAAGGTCCAAAGCGGCGACGTCAACAGCGACCTGGTTGCCCTGCGCGAACTGGAGCGTGAGGCCACCGCCAAGCGTTCCGTCTACGAGCAATATCTTCTGCGCGCCAAGGAGACCGGTGAACAGACGGGCATCAACACGACCAACATCAACGTGATCACCTCCGCTCAAGCCCCACTTGAGCCAAATGGACCCTCGCGGGCCTTGGCGGCACTGGCCGGGCTGCTGCTTGGCTTTGGCGCGGGTGTTGGTCTCGGCGCCTTGCGCGGGACCTATGACAGCCTGCGCGAGACGGCAAGCTCGCGCTCACGCCGCGAGCGCAAGCTGGACGAACGCAAGTTGGATGAACAGAGGGCGCCTCTAGAGGCGCAGGCATTCCGGACGGAGCCTCCACCCGCTCCGCCAATGCCGACAGCGCCTGTAGCGCCGCCTCCCGCGCCACCGCCGCCGGCCACGAGGACCGAGGCCGCTTCCGCCGAAGGCTCCGGGAGGATCGGCGCACTCATGTCGAGACTGCGCAAGGCCATGTCCCGCAAACCCTCGGCCGAAGCCGACGGCGACATCTCCAGCGAGTTCGCCTTACCCGCCTTTGCCGACAACGGACGGCCGGCCAACGCTCCGATATTCCCTGGCTATCCGGAGCCCGGTTTCGGCCCTCGTGCGACGGCCGGCCGGGATTATTCGCAGTCACCTTTCCAGCCAGGCGCCGAGGCAGGATATGGGCGGCAAATGGCGTCGCCCTCGCGCTCGCCGCTGATGCCGCAACAGGCAATGTATCCGGCTCCGCCCTTGCCGTCCTCTCCCTATGCGCAGCCGATGGGCTATCCCCCGGCGCAGCCCCGGTCACAGGCGGGTCATCCCTATACGCAAGCGCTGGCGGAACCCTATGCGGCGCCGATGCCGTACCCGCCGCCGCCCGTCCCGACGCAGCCACCGGCCGATCCAGCCGCTCCCCATGCCAGGTCGGTCGAGGAGGGGGGCGAACAGTCATCGGTCGAAGAGATTCGCGCCAGCCTGCGTGAATTCCGCGAAGCGGTCCGCGAACTCACGGAAAACCGCACCCGTCGCCGCTACTTCTGAGCCACCAGATAGGGTGTGGAGGCCGAACAAAACCGTGCCGGTTTCACGTAAACGGCATGGAACGGCGCTTTGACGGGATTGCGAACTTGAATTTTCATGACAATGCCGCGCTGCAGATTGCCTGCGCCGCTGCATTGTGTTTTCCGAAGGCAGCGTTGAGCGGAACGATATTGAGGGTGGTCCATGGCCGAAATGATTGACGGAAAGAGCGTTGCCGAAGACGTGGTGCGATCGGTCAAGGCGCTGACCGCCGAGTTGGTCGCCAAGGGCAAGGCCAAGCCGGGTCTCGCCGTGGTCATCGTCGGCGAGGATCCGGCCAGCCAGGTCTATGTCGCTTCCAAATCCCGCACCGCCAAGGAATGCGGTTTTCATTCGCTCCAGCACACGCTGCCGGCCGAGACGTCCGAGGCGGCACTGCTCGAGCTCATCGCCGAACTCAACGCCGACCCGGCCATCAACGGCATCCTGGTCCAGCTGCCGCTGCCCGCCCATGTCGATGCCGGCAAGATCATCCAGGCCATCGCGCCGCAGAAGGATGTCGACGGCTTCCATTTCATCAATGTCGGCAAGCTCGGCACTGGTGAACTCGACACGGCCTTCGTGCCCTGCACGCCCGCCGGCTCGATGCTCCTGATCGAGCGCGTGCGCGGCAAGGACCTGTCCGGCCTCACCGCCGTCGTCGTCGGCCGCTCCAACATCGTCGGCAAGCCGATGGCCAATCTGCTGCTTGCCGCCAACTGCACCGTCACCATCGCTCACAGCCGCACCAAGGACCTGCCGGCGCTTGCCCGCACGGCCGACATCCTTGTCGCTGCGGTCGGCCGGCCGGAAATGATCAAGGGTGATTGGGTCAAGCCTGGCGCCACCGTCATCGATGTCGGCATCAACCGCATTCCCGCGCCCGAGAAGGGCGAGGGCAAGTCGCGTCTCGTCGGAGATGTCGCCTATGCCGAGGCGGCCAAGGCGGCGGGCGCGATCACCCCGGTGCCCGGCGGTGTCGGTCCGATGACCATTGCCATGCTGATGGCCAATACGTTAGCTTCGGCCTACCTTGCGGCCGGATTGAAGCGGCCTTCCTTCTGAGCCCGGGTTGACCCTGAAAGCCGCAGCTTTGCCGAATCCCACTATTTCCCCGGAACGGCCGGTCACGAATGATCCCGTTCAAGGTGGCCGGCAGTTCGCCTTCCTGCTGGTCGACAAGTTTTCCATGTTCTCGCTGGCGGCCGCGATCGACACGTTCCGGTCGGCGAACCGCCTGCTTGGACGCGATTTCTACGGCTGGACGACGGTCTCCGCCGATGGCGACCCGGTGATGGCCTCCAACGGCCTGCCGCTCAAGATCGACTACGCCGTCGCCGACCTGCCGCCGGTCGACATTCTTTTCGTTTCGGTCGGCCTGACGACGGAATTTCCGGGCAAAAGCAAGGTTCTGGCGGCCTTGCGCAGCTGGGGCCGGCGCGGCAACGCGCTTGGCGCCTTGTCGGTCGGGTCCTACCTGCTGGCCGAGGCCGGCCAGCTCGAAGGCTATCGCTGCACCATCCATTGGGAAAACCGCGCCGGCTTTGTCGAGCGCTTTCCCGATATCAACTGCACGGGCAATGTCTTTGAGATCGACCGCAAGCGCTACACCTGCGCCGGCGGCACCACCTCTATCGATCTGATGCTGGAGATCGTGCGTGGCGATTTCGGCTCCAACCTCGCCAATGGCGTCGCCAACCAGTTCCAGCACGAGCGCATCCGCTCAGCCGGAGACCGCCAGCGCGTCGGCCCGGAGCGTGACCTGACGGGCAAGTCGGAGAAGCTCAGGCGCATCGTCGAACTGATGGCCGACCATCTCGACGAGCCGCTGTCGGCGGTACAGCTTGCCAAGTCGGCGGGCCTTTCGGTGCGCCAGGTGGAGCGGCTGTTCCTGCGCCATCTCAACGTCACGCCCGGGCGCTACTATATGCGGCTGCGGCTGGAGCGGGCGCGTGAATTGCTGCGTCAGACCAACATGCCGATCCTCGACGTGGCGATCGCGACCGGCTTCACCTCGCATTCCTATTTTGCCCAGAGCTATCGGCTGCAATTTGGCCGCCCGCCCTCGGAAGAGCGCCGCACGACATACTGAGTGATTTGCCTGGTCGGGCATGCCGGCGCCATGCCTGCGGGCTTGTGTCCCGACGCCCCGTCAAATAGCTTTCACGTGCCGACGAGGGGGCTAACTCAGGAGATTTCGATGGCGGGACTTGCACGGAGCGTCGCTGCGGCGATCCTCCTTTTGTCGATGACGACATTCGGCTTTGCCGCCAACAAGGTCATCATCATCCTCGACGCGTCGGGATCGATGTGGGCGCAGATCGATGGCAAGCCCAAGCTGGAAATCGCCCGTGAATCACTGAGGACCGTGCTTCAATCGGTTCCCGCAGACGACGAGATCGGCTTTATGGCCTATGGCCATCGCGAGAAGGGCAGCTGCGACGACATCCAGCTCATCGTGCCGCCTCAGGCTGGCTCGGCAAGCGCCATCTCGGCAGCCGCCGACAGTATGAAATTCCTCGGCAAGACGCCGCTGACGGCAGCCGTCAAGCAGGCGGCCGAAGCGCTGAAATACACCGAGGACAAGGCGACGGTCGTCCTCATCACCGATGGGCTCGAAACCTGCGGCGGCGACCCCTGTGCGCTTGGCAAGGAACTCGAAGCCTCCGGCGTCGATTTCACCGCCGACGTCGTCGGCTTCGGCCTGACCGCCGACGAAGGCAAGCAGATTGCCTGCCTCGCCGACAGCACCGGCGGCAAATACAGCCAGGCTTCGGACGAGAAGGCGCTGCAGGAAGCGCTGGTCGAGACCGTCGCAGCGCCGGCGCCGGCGCCCGAGCCGGCACCGGCCCCCGCTCCGGCACCAGCGCCGGAGCCGGCCAAGCCCGAGTTCAATTTCATGCCGACCGTGGTGCTGGCCGAGGGCGGCGATCCCGTCACTGACGGCAATGCCTGGGAAGTTTACAAGGCCAAATCGGACGGCACGCGCGGCGACAACATCACCACCGAATACGGCAAGTACAAAGCCAATCTGGAACCCGGCGACTACGTCATCGTCGCGCGCGACGGCGAGGCCAAGGTGGAGCAGAAGATCAAGATCGAGGCAGGCCAGGTCTACAAGCCGCAGTTCACCTTGAATGCCGGCACGCTCATCCTGCATCCGCGTCCCAGCCAAGGTGCCGATGTGGCCAGCGGGGCGGCTGTCGTGATCGCCTATCCGGGGGCCGACAACCCCCCGACCTATTATGGAGACACGAAAGCCGTGTTGCCGGCCGGCGACCAGAAAGTGACCGTCACGATCGGACAGGGCGCGGTCACCGAAACGATCCCGCTCGCTGCCGGCCGGGTGATAGACAAGGACATCATCGTTGGCGTCGGCCATGTCGTTGCCAACGCCTATTATGCGGCCGGCGGCGACAAGGCCGATGGTTCAGGCGTCGGCTTCAAGGTGCTCAAGGCCAAGAAGAAGATCGATGGCACCCGCGACGAGGTCACGTATGCCTATGGCCCCGACAGCAAGTTCGATTTGCCGCCCGACGACTATGTGTTGATCGCGACGGTTGACCTCGCAGTCATGGAACAGCCTTTCAGCGTCAAGGTCGGCGAGTTCCAGGACCTCAAGGTCGCCATGAATGCCGGCGTGCTGGCAATCACGGCGCCCGGCACCTCCAAGATCGAGATTTTCGAGACCAGGAAGGACATCAATGGCAATCGCAAGTCGATCGGCTACGCCTATGACGAGAAGTATCAGGCCGCGATAGCGGCGGGCGATTACGCGGTGGTCTCGGAGAAGCCGGACAACAGCAAGAAGGAAGGCACCGTGACCGTGAAGGCTGGAGAGCGGGTTGAACTGACGGTGCAATAAGGATTGCGATTTCGACCCGAAAAAAGGGCGGCCATGAGCCGCCCTTTTCATGCCGCACATAACGCGTCAGGCGGTGCCGAAGGCGCTGGCGCCGTGGTCGGCGCGGCCCACCAATTGGCGGAAACCAGCGAACAGCTCGCGGCCGAAACCGAATTCATTGCCGATCAGGTCGGCCTCGGCCGTGCGGCGCAGCGCGAATTCGGTCCCTGGCACCAGCACCTCCAGCGTGCCGGCATCGGCGTCGAGGCGGATGATGTCGCCGTCATGGATCCGCGCGATCGGCCCGTCCTCGACCGCTTCCGGCGTCACATGGATCGCCGCCGGCACCTTGCCGGAAGCGCCCGACATGCGCCCGTCGGTGACCAGCGCGACACGCTGGCCGCGATCCTGCAGGATGCCGAGCACGGTGGTCAGCTTGTGCAGTTCCGGCATGCCGTTGGCCTTCGGCCCCTGGAAGCGGATGACGGCGATGAAATCACCGGTGAGCGTGCCGGCCTTGAAGGCGTCGTTCAGTCCCTGCTGGCTGTCGAACACCTTGGCCGGCGCCTCGATGAGACGTCGCTCCGGCTTGACGGCCGAAGTCTTGATGACCGCGTGGCCGAGATTGCCCGACAGCACTTTCAAGCCGCCGGTCGGCTGGAACGCCTTGTTGAACGGCGCCAGCACCTTTTCGTCGCCGCTGGCACGCGGTGACGCCTCGCGCACCACGCTGCCGTCGGCGCCGAGCTTTGCCTCGACCGCATATGGCCGCAGGCCTTCGCCCCACACCGTCTGCACATCCTCGTGCAGAACGCCTTCGTCGAGCAGCTCGCGGATCAGGAAGCCGAGCCCGCCCGCGGCATGGAAATGGTTCACGTCGGCCAGCCCGTTCGGATAGACCCGTGCCAGCAGCGGCACTGCCTCCGAAAGATCGGAAATATCCTGCCAGGTCAGCGCGATGCCGGCGGCCGCCGCCATGGCGATCAGGTGGATGGTGTGGTTGGTGGACCCGCCGGTGGCGTGCAGGCCGACGACGCCGTTGACGAACGAGCGTTCGTCGATCATCCGCCCGACAGGCGTATAGGCATTGCCAAGCGCGGTGATCGCCAGCGCCCGCTTCGTCGCCTCGCGGGTCAAGGCATCGCGCAACGGCGTGCCTGGATTGACGAAGGACGCACCCGGCGTGTGCAGGCCCATGATCTCCATCAGCATCTGGTTGGAATTGGCCGTGCCGTAGAAGGTGCAGGTGCCCGGCCCATGGTACGATTTGGACTCGGCTTCCAGCAGTTCGGCCCGTCCTGCCTTGCCCTCGGCATAGAGCTGGCGGACCTTGGCCTTCTCATCGTTGGGCAGGCCTGTCGTCATCGGGCCGGCCGGAATGAAAACCGCCGGCAGATGGCCGAAGGTGAGCGCGGCGATCACCAGTCCCGGCACGATCTTGTCACACACGCCGAGATAGACGGCGGCGTCGAACATGTTGTGCGACAGGCCGATCGCGGCCGCCATGGCGATCACGTCGCGCGAGAACAGCGACAGCTCCATGCCCGGCTGGCCTTGTGTCACGCCATCGCACATCGCCGGCACGCCGCCGGCGACCTGGGCGATGCCACCGGCCTCGCGCGCGGCCTCCTTGATCAAGGCCGGGAAGGCCTCGAAGGGCTGATGCGCCGACAGCATGTCGTTGTAGGAGGTGATGATGCCGAGATTGGGCACCTTGTCGGCGCCCAGCGCCAGCTTTTCCGAGGGGCTGCACACCGCAAAGCCGTGGGCAAGGTTGCCGCAGGACAGCACCGAACGGTTGGCGGTCTGGTTCGACGCTTCGGCGATACGACTGAGGTAGCGCTCGCGGCCCGGTTTGGAGCGCTGGCGAATCCGCTCGGTGATGGCTTCGATGTCGCGTCTTGCGGTCATGGCATCAGGTCCTTTCAGGCGAGGTCCCGGAAACATCCTCCCGCCGTTGCCGGGACCACTTGTAAACTTGAAGTCAGGGCGCCCAGAAAACCTCCACGGGCCTGGGCGATGCGTCGAGCACGGCGCGGATCGGCTTGCGCGGTCCGGGTGCGACAGCGTTGTCGAAGGCGATGCGCTTCTCCTCGCCCTCTATGTGCAAGGCGAGGAAACCCGCATCGATGATGCGGGCGAGCGTCAGGGTCAGCCGCGGCTCACCAGCGCTTTTGGCATGGACCGGCAGGATCATCCTGTCGGACGCCGGGTCGAGCAGCTTCGGCAGATCGTCGGCGTCGGGAAAGAACGAGGCGGTGTGGCCGTCCGGTCCCATGCCTAGCACCACGACATCGAGCGGCCAGGGCAGGGATCGCAATGCCGCATCATCGGAAGCCGCGGCATCCTCGATGCCTGATGCCTCGTGGTAGAGCGGAACGAAACGGGCCGCCCTGGCCGCGTTCTGCAGCAGGTTTGCGGCAACCAGTCCGGCATTGGATCGCGGCGAGGAGGCCGGCACGAAGCGTTCGTCGACCAGCGTCACGATCACCTTGTCCCAGGCGATCGGCGCCGTGGAGAGCGCGGCAAAGAACTTTGCCGGCGTCGTGCCGCCGGAGACAGCGAGCACCGCCGTGCCGCGCCGGTCGATCGCCCTCGTTAGGCGATCGGCCACCTTTGCAGCCAGCGCCGAGGCCAGTTGCGGACGGTCGGGAAAGGCATTCCAGTCGTAGCCGGCGCTGTTCAATTGCTCTCGTGCCATGTCCGCCCGTCACGTTCGATCAGCGCTATCGAGGCTGACGGCCCCCATGTGCCTGCCGTATAGCCCTGTGCTTCCTGCTTGGCGCCTTCCCAGGCATTCTGGATCGGGTCGATCCACTTCCAGGCGGCTTCCACCTCGTCGCGACGCATGAACAGGGTCTGGTTGCCACGGATGACATCCATGATCAGCCGCTCATAGGCGTCCGGCGCGCGACCGTCGAAAGACTGCGCGAAGCTCATGTCGAGCGAGATCTGGCGCAGCCGCATGCCGCCCGGGCCTGGATCCTTGATCATGATGAACTGCTTGACGCCTTCGTCCGGCTGCAGCCGGATGACCAACTGGTTGGCGAAGATCGGTCCTGCGCCGCTGTCGCCGAAGATCGAATGCGGGATCGGCTTGAACTCGATGACAATTTCCGAAACCCGGGTCGCCAGCCGCTTTCCGGTCCTGAGATAGAAGGGAACGCCGGCCCAGCGCCAGGTCCCGATCTCGGCCTTGATGGCGACGAAGGTCTCGGTGTTGCTGTCCTTGCCGAGCTCCTCGACATAACCTTTCACCGGTCCGCCGGCCGACGCACCGGCACGATACTGACCACGCACGGTGTGCTTGGGCGCCTCGTTGCCGTTGATGCGCTTCAGCGCCCGCAACACCTTCAGCTTCTCGTCGCGCACGGCGTCGGCGTCCATCGACGACGGCGCCTCCATGGCGACGAGGCAAAGCAGCTGCAGCATGTGGTTCTGCACCATGTCGCGCAGCGCACCGGCCTTGTCATAATAGGTGACGCGATCTTCCAGGCCGACGGTCTCGGCGACGGTGATCTGCACGTGGTCGATATGGGCGGAATTCCACAGCGGCTCGTAGAGCGCATTGGCAAAGCGCAGCGCCATCAGGTTCTGCACCGTCTCCTTGCCGAGATAGTGGTCGATGCGGAAGATCTGGCTTTCGTGGAAGTCGTCGCCGACCAGGTCGTTGAGCGCCCGCGCCGAGGCGAGGTCGCGGCCGATCGGCTTCTCCAGCACGATGCGCGAATTCGGCGTGATCAGATTGTGCTCTTTGAGCTTGTGCGAGATATCGCCGAACAGCGCCGGCGCCACGGCCAGGTAGAAGGCGCGGATGTGATCGCTTTCGCCGATCGCCTTTTTCAGCTTGTCGAAGCCGGCGCCGCTCGTCGCATCGGCCGGGACGTAGGAAAGCCGTGCCAGGAAGGTCTTCAACTCCTTGGCATCGATATCGCCCGGCTTGACGTGGTCCGAAATGGCCTGCTTGGCGAAGGCCCGGAACTCCTCGTCGCTCATCTTCGAGCGCGACGTGCCGATGATGCGCGTCGGCTCCGAGAATTGATGGTCGCGCTGGCGGTAGTAGAGCGACGGCAGCAGCTTGCGCTCCGACAGGTCGCCGGTACCACCGAAGATGATGAAGTCGAAAGGGTCGACGGGGATGATCTGGCTGGTCATGGTCTGTCCGCTTTGACGCCGGTACGCGAGTACGCGGCTGATATATTCTAATCGATTTAAATTTTCCAGTGCCATGGTGTCACATCGAGGACCAATCGCTGGATATTGATTGGATCCACCTGTGCGCTTGACACTGGCGCCGCCGGGAGGCTTGTCGTGAACGAAGACTCCGGAAGCTTTCGCAGTTGCAGCATAGAACGTGAATGTGACGAAAGCTAAGGGAGAAATCGGGCTGTATCCCGTCGCGGCACCGGCCGGGCTGTCAGCTCTTTCGTGCAGGCTGCGCGATGAACCCAAGGAGCGGTAGACGCATGCGTCTGGAAAACAAGGTCGCCATTATCACCGGTGCGGCATCCGGCTTCGGCGAAGGCATGGCCAAGCGCTTTGCGCAAGAGGGCGCCAGGGTCGTCGTTGCCGATCTCAACGCCAAGGGGGCGGAACGTGTCGCCGGCGAGATCGGCGCGGCGGCGATCTGGACGCAGACCGATGTTTCGTTGCGCTCCGAGTTCGACGAGATGGTCTATGCGGCCAAAAGCGCCTTCGGCCGCATCGACATCATGGTCAACAATGCCGGGTTCACCCATCGCAACGGCGATATGCTCAAGGTCGACGAGGAAACCTTCGACCTGATCACCTCAGTCAACATGAAGGCGATCTATCACGCCGCCCTTGCCGTCATACCGATCATGGAGCGGCAGGGCGGCGGCGTCATCCTGACCACGGCGTCCACCGCGGGCCTGCGGCCACGGCCTGGCCTCACCTGGTACAATGCCTCGAAGGGCTGGGCGATCACCGCCACCAAATCGATGGCAGTGGAACTCGCGCCCAAAAATATCCGCGTCAACTGCCTCTGCCCGGTCGCCGGCGAGACCGGCATGCTGGAGAAATTCATGGGCGCCGATACGCCCGAAATCCGCGAGACATTCCACGCCTCGATTCCGCTCGGCCGGCTGTCGACCCCGCTCGATATCGCCAATGCGGCTCTATGGCTGGCCTCGGACGAGGCCGCCTTCATCACCGGCGTGGCGCTGGAAGTCGATGGCGGGCGCTGCATCTGAATGCGGCGATCGTCGGATATTACGCGTCGGGCTTGACGTAGCTCTTGTACACCCAGCCGTGCTTGCCGTTGTAGACGATCTCGCACCACTGCTTGCAGCCCATCAGTTGCACTGAAGTCCGGGCAGGCACCGTGCCGATGGAGGCTGCGCCCTTCTTCGGAGCACTGCGCATGGTGACAGTCCTGAGAATACGGCCGCTGCCCGCCGCAGCCACCTTGCGCGGCTTCGCCTTGGCTGCATTATCTTCGCCTTGTGCATTTGCAGGTTTTTGTTCCGGTACTTGCGGCTGCGTCTCCGGAATGCCGGCGGTCTGCGCGCCATCGGGATTGCTGCTGTTCGCAGGCGGGCTCGGCGCTGCGACCTTGGCAAGCTCGTCGGTGGCATCGGTATCGGTAGACGATTGGGCGAATGCCGCTGTTTTGTCAGGCAACGGCTCGGGCTGCTTGGCTATCTGGCTGGGGGCAGCCGCTTGATCGGGATCAGCTGCCGCGGCGGCAGCCTTTGGCTGTGCCCCGGTCCAGCGGGGATCATTGGGCGCAAGCGCTTGTATGTTGCCCGCCGCCGCTGCCACGATCGGTGACACCTGGCTGGACTTGCGCTCCGCCTGCGGTGTCACGGCAGCTGCGGTGACCGTAGTCCCCGAAGGGGAAACTTTCGTCGTCTTCACTGGAATGGCCGGAATGCTCTGCTCGGGGCTGGCGGCCGCTTGCCTCTCGCTGGTCGGCAATGCCAGCCAGAGTGCAACCGCGGCAACGCCAAGCAGTGCGGCGGTGCCGACCGCGGCAATGACCAGGTGCGAGTTCGAACGGACACCCTGCCAGAATGACGGGCGCATGTCATAGCCGAACTGCATGGCAAAGCGCCGACGTTCCGGAGCACCGAAACTGAAGGGCTCTCTCACTCTTGCCACCTCCATAAGCGGGCCGGTGTTCTTTCGATCAAATCTCGCAAATCATGCGTTCGATCAGCATCGGTCCCAAAACGCGGGCAGGCCCGCAACAATCCCCGAACAATCGCCCAGATGCGGACCTTTCGTCCGCGATTGTGGCATCAGTACGCCATTACCGAGGATTCTGCGCCTTCGCCGGCAATTCCGCAATGTCTCGCCCGGGCAACAAATGTTACATGGATATTACAATATTACATGAGATCGTGATCGCATCAGATGACGGCGATCCGATCCCTGCCTGAAGCACGTCGCCTCGAACCGGACTTATAACAACGCACTTTAGATCTGTTTTGATGCTCGTCGTTCGTCCTGGGCGAGGGCACTTTTGCGCGACGCATTAAATCCTGTCGCGCAGCGCGAACCAGTTGAGCGCCAGGAAAAGCAGCGGCGCTCGGAACCGGCGGCCGCCAGGAAAGGGCGGAATTTTCAGGTCCTCGATCAGCTTCAGCCGGTCGCGGTTACCTGTGACGGTTTCGGCATAGAGTTTGCCGAAGAAGTTGGACAGCATCACGCCGTGACCCGAATAGCCGCCGGCCGAGATCACATTCGGCATCACTTCGCGCACGAACGGCTTTCTCGGCACCGTGATGCCGACATAACCGCCCCAGCCATGGGTGATCTCGACATCGCTCAGCGCCGGATAGAGCTCTGCGATCTGACGGCGAATATGGATGTGGATATCCTTTGGATCGTTGACGCCATAGACCTCGCGTCCGCCGAACAGCAGCCGGCCATCCCGGGATTTGCGGAAATAGCGCACGACGAAACGGGAATCGTCGACCGATTCGCCCCCTGGCAGCACTTTCGACTCCGACCCCAGCGGCACGGTCGCGCCGATGAAGGATCCTATCGGCATGATGTGCGCGGCACTCACCGGCTCGAGCGTTCCGCCATAGGCATTGACCGCGATCAGGCATTTCTCCGCCGTCACCGTACCTCTGGGCGTGGAAACCCTGACCTTGCCGCCGGCGGAGATGATGCCGGTTGATGGCGTCGCTTCGAACAGGTGCGCGCCGGCTTGTGCCGCTACCCGCGCCGTGCCGATCACCAGTTTCATCGGGTGGATATGGCCGGTGCCGGTGTCGCGCGTGCCGCCGAAATAGGCGCTCGAACCCAGCCGCTCCGCGGTCTCCTTCGCATCCATGAATGAGATGTGCGGGTAGGAGAAACGGCCGGCCATGAGTTCGGCATGCGCCTTGTAGTCGTCGACATAGCGCGGCTTGTGCGCAACCGAAAGCTGACCCGGCATGTAGTCGATATCGATCTGGTTGATGGCGGCGAATTCGAGCAGGTGGGCTTTGGCCTCTTCGGCAAGATCGAACAGCGCCTTGGCGCGGGAAAGGCCATATTCGGCCTCGAGATCCTCCGCCCAGGCGCGTTGGCCGGTGCCGAGCTGGCCGCCATTGCGCCCGGAAGCGCCGTCGCCGAAGCGATAGGACTCGATTAGAACGACATTGGTCCCAGCCTTGGCGAGATGCGTTGCCGCCGAGAGGCCGGTAAACCCGCCGCCGATGATGACGACATCGCAGGCCCGGTCGCCGTCAAGCAACGGATATTCGGGCCGTGGGCCGGCAGTGTCCTCATACCAGGAGCGGCCGGGAGAAATTGGGGACTGATAGTTCATGACTGGTCAGACGTTGAGCAGCAGGTATTCCCGCTCCCACGGACTGATCACTTCCATGAACGTTTCGAATTCCGCACGTTTGATCGCTGCATAGGTGGCGGCGAAGGACTTGCCCAGCAACGCGCAGAGTTCCTCGTCGCCTTCGAACAGGTCGACGGCTTCGAGCAGGCTGCGCGGCAGGTCGATTTCGTCGGCGTTGGCGGTCGTCAGCACCGGCGGCTCGGCCTTGATCTTCCTAGTGATGCCGATCAGCCCGCAGGCGAGCGAGGCTGCAAGTGCCAGGTAGGGATTGGCGTCGGAGGACGGAATGCGGTTCTCGACGCGCCGCGCCGCGGGGTCCGAACGCGGCACGCGGAACGCCGTGGTGCGGTTGTCGTAGCCCCATTTGTTGTTTACGGGAGCCGATGCCGCCTGCGTCAGCCGCCGGTAGGAATTGACGTAGGGCGCGAACATCACCAACGCGTTCGGCACGTGCTTCTGCATGCCGCCGATGAAATGGAAAAAATCCTCGGTTTCGGAACCATCCTCGGCCGAAAAGATGTTCCTGCCCGTCTTCTTGTCGATGATCGACTGGTGGATATGCATGGCCGAACCTGGTTGGCCCTGGATCGGCTTGGCCATGAAGGTCGCGTAGATCTCGTGCTTGAGAGCCGCCTCACGGATGGTGCGCTTGAACATGAACACCTGGTCGGCAAGTTCGACCGGGTCGCCATGGCGCAGATTGATCTCGAGCTGGCCGGCGCCCTCTTCGTGGATGAGCGTGTCGATCTCCAGCCCCTGGCTTTCGGAGAAATGGTAGATGTCGTCGATCAGTTCGTCGAACTCGTTGACGCCGGCGATCGAATAGCCGGCGCCGCCGCCGATCGCGCGCCCGGAGCGGCCGACGGGCGGGGTCAATGGATAGTCCGGGTCTGGATTCTTGCGCACGAGGTAGAACTCGATCTCGGGCGCGACGACCGGCTTCAACCCAAGTCTGTCGTAGGCGGCAATGACGCGCTTCAGCACATTGCGCGGCGTGAACTCGACCGAACGGCCATCCTGGTGGACGAGGTCGCAGATGACGGCCGCCGTCGGGTCTTCTTCCCATGGCACCACTGTCAGCGTCGACAGGTCCGGCATCAGCTTGAGGTCGCCGTCGTCTTCCGGATAGTGGAAGCCGTTGCCGTCCTCTGGATAGCCGCCGGAAATCGTCGTCATGAAGACGGCCGAGGGCAGCGCCAGTGAGGTGTTGGAGGTGAATTTCTTCGACGGCATCATCTTGCCGCGCGCCACGCCGGCCTGATCAGGCGTGATGCATTCGATATCCTCGATGCCGCGCCATTCCAGCCAATCGCTGACTTCCTTCCAGTTCTTCACACCACGCAGGTTTTTCACAAAGGCAGGCGTGCGCGCCCGTCCTCCGCGGCTCGACGGACGGACTTCCTTTTTTGCAGGCGGCATCATTCACCAGATTGGGTTGCGGATTTCGGAGTATAGCCGTGCCGCGTGATGGAAGGGAAGAGGAGCCGCCGCCGGCAATTGCCGGTGCAGGTTGAAAACCGCCTGCCGGTCGGCTTAGGTTTGGCGCCTTCCCGCAATCGAGAAGCCGGCGATGCGAACCAGCGAACTGACCACGATCGGCTTTGATGCCGACGACACGCTTTGGCAGAACGAACAATTCTTCCGCACGACAGAAAAGCGCTTTGCCGCCATGCTGGCCGATCATGG
>NZ_RZSJ01000329.1:0-6714 GCF_003998025.1 Mesorhizobium sp. M8A.F.Ca.ET.021.01.1.1 | reverse complement strand
TCATCGACCGCAGCACCGCCGGCTTCAGCGGTTTGTTGATCATCGGGATGTCGAGGCCCGCCGCGGCTGCCCGCACCTCGTTGGAGCGGTCGGCCGTGACCAGCACGGCCGGCAGGTCGTCACCGTGCGTCGCCCTCAGCTTGATGATAACGTCGAGACCGGTTTCACGGTCGAGATGGTAGTCGGCAAGCACGATGTCCGGACGTTGGACCGCGACCTTGTCCAGATCCCCCGAGCCGGTCGCCGTGGCGACGTTGCAGCCCCAGCCTTCCAGCAGCAGCCGCATGCCTTCGAGGATACGGATGTCATTGTCGATGCACAGCACATGCAGCCCCGACAGCGAAGCCGCCGCGCGGGCCGGCGCCCGGGTCTCGACCTCGCGTCGCGACTCCTGCGCGGCTGTCACCGGCAGGATGACGGAAAAGCGCGTGCCCTTGCCCGGGTTGGAGAAGATGCGAATCTCGAGCCGCAATACCCTGGCGATGCGGTCGACGATGGAGAGGCCGAGGCCAAGACCTTCGGCTTCGCGGGCGCCTTCGTCCAGCCGGGTGAATTCATGAAAGACAGTGTTCAGCTTGTCGCCGGCAATGCCGATGCCGGTGTCGATGACCTGGATCTCCGCCAATTCGCCACGCCGCCGCACACCGACCAGGATGTGGCCCTGGCGGGTGTATTTGATGGCGTTGGAGACAAGATTCTGGATCAGGCGGCGCAACAGGTTACGGTCCGTCGTCACCGTCAGCGACGACGGCATGATCGTCAGGCCAAGCTTTTTCTCCGCGGCCAGTGGCCGAAAATCATTGCCGATCTGGCGCAGCAGGCCATCAAGGCTGAAGGCGGTGTCGTCCGGTTTCATCGCGCCGGCATCAAGGCGCGAAATGTCGAGCACGGCGCCCAGAATGGTCTCGACCGATTCCAGCGAGGATTCGATGTTGATGGCCGCCTTGCCGGCCGGACCCTTGCCGGCCTTCTCGATCAGCGAGGAACAATAGAGCCGAGCGGCATTCAAGGGCTGCAGGATGTCGTGACCGGCGGCGGCAAGGAAGCGCGTCTTGCCGAGATTGGCCTCCTCGGCGAGCATCTGTGCCTGCGCCAGTTCCTCGTTGACCCGGGTCAATTCCTCGTTGACCCTGGTCAGCTCGATGGTGCGGGTCTTGACGCGCTGTTCCAGCGATTCATTGGCGCGCTTCAGCGCGAGGTCCTGCTCGACGCGTCCGGAGATGTCGGCATAGGTGGCAACGATGCCGCCATCGGGCATCGGGTTGGAGCGCAGCTCGAGGATACGGCCGCTGGTCTTCAGCTCCATCTGCCAGGGGCTGACGAAGCTGGTCAGCCGGTTGAGCATCGCCACGCGCTGGTCGGCGGGGATGTCGCCGCGCTCGGCGAGATGGCGAAGGATCTGGTCGAGCGAAACGCCGACCTGGCCCATCTCGTCGGGCAGGTCGAACAGCGCCCGGTATTGCCTGTTCCAGCAGATCAGCCGGAAATCGCGGTCGAAGACGGTGATGCCTTGCTCCATCTGGTCGAGCGCGATCTGCAGCAGGTCGCGGTTGTGCTGCAGCGCTTCCGTGGGGTCGTCGAGCAGGCGGAAGGCGTCGCGGGATTCGCGGTCGTGGCGGCGAAACAGCAGCGACAGGATCAGCCGCGCCGAGGAGGAGCCGACGGCGCTGGCCAAAAGCTGCTCGGAAAAGCGGATGACGTCCATGCTCGCCTGCTCGTTGCCGTGCAGCGAGGTGCCGTTGCTCTTCTCGAAGGATTGAAAGGAGCGTTCCGTGCGTTCGACGCCGAGATAGCGTGCGATGGTATCCTTGAGGTCGTTGACGGTGATGGCCGTGCGGAAGCGGCGCAGGCTTGGCATCGGGCCGGCTTCGCGCGGCACGAAGATCGATGCCTGGATGCGCTCCAGCGGCACCGACGCGCGCGACAGCGAGCCGAAGACGAAGAACAGCGCGTTGATTGACAGGCTCCACAGCACGCCATGGTTCAGCGGTTCGGCGACGGTGCCGAACAGCGCCTGTGGCCGCAGCGCCTCGAAGCCGAACAGTCCATGCACGATGATGCCGGTATCGGGTGGGACGAGCGACGGCACCAGCAGCGTGTAGCCCCAGACCAGGATGCCGGCGACCATGCCGAGCGCCGCGCCGCGGCCATTGGCGCCGCGCCAGATCAGCCCGCCGACCAGCGCCGGCGCGAATTGCGCGATCGCCGCGAAGGACATCAGGCCGATCGAGGACAGCCGGGCGCTGTTGGTGCTCTCGCGATAGTAGAGAAAGGCGATGAACAAAAGGATGAAGATCGCTCCACGCCGTACATTGAGGATAAGCGTCGACCAGTCCTCGTTTTTGGAAGTGGTCGTCCGCAGCAGCCGGCGCACGAACAGCGGGATGATCAGGTCGTTGGAGATCATGATCGACAGCGCCACGCTCTCGACGATGACCATGGCGGTTGCCGCCGACAGGCCGCCGATGAAAGCGGCCATGGCCAGGAAATCGTGGCCGCTGAACAGCGGCAGTGACAGCACGTAAAGGTCGCTGCTCGTCCTTGTCCCGACCAGCGTCAGGCCGGCAAAGGCGATCGGCAGCACGAACAGGTTGATCGCCACGAGGTAGAGCGGGAACACCCATGTCGCGGTGCGCAGTTCCGCCTCGCTGCGGTTCTCGACGATGGTGACGTAGAACTGCCGCGGCAAGAGGATGATGGCGAAGCCGCTCAGGCAGGTCAGCACCAGCCAGGTGGCGAGCGACGTCGAATAGCCCATTGCCTGCCGTACCTGGCCATTCTGCGCCAGCCGGTCGAACATGTCGCCGGGGCCGCCGAAGATCAGGAAGGTGACCATCAGGCCGATGGCCAGGAAAGCGGCGAGCTTGACCACCGTCTCGACCGCCACCGCCAGCACCAGCCCGTCCTGGTGTTCGGTGGCGTCGGCATGGCGTGTGCCGAACAGGACCGCAAACAGCGCAAGCAGCATGGCGACGACCAGCGAGATGTCGCTGACGAAGGGATCGAAGGAAGGCGGCGAGCCCGTATAATGCTCGACCATCAGGCTGACCGATCCCGAGATCGCCTTCAGTTGCAGGGCTATATAGGGCACGGCGCCGATGGTGGCGATCAGCGTGGCGATGGCGGCCACGGTGAAGCTCTTGCCGTAGCGCGCGCCGAGGAAGTCGGCGACCGAGGTGATCTTCTCGGTCTTGGCCAGCCGCACGATGCGGTTGAGCAATGGAAAGCCGAACACGAACACCAGCACCGGGCCGGTATAGATGCCGAGGAATTCGAGGCCGCGTTCCGAGGAAAGGCCGACCGAGCCGAAGAAGGTCCAGGACGTGCAGTAGATGGCAAGGCTGAGCGCATAGATGAAAGGCCGCGCGCGGCCGGGTCCAGATATCGCCGAGCGGCGGTCGCCCAGGCTGGCGATGGCGAACAGCAGCGTCACATAGGCGATCGCAATGATGACGATGAACAAGCCCTGCACGCCGGCAAGATCCTCCCTGTGCCGATTTTAACCTGGCCGGCCAGACGCAATCACAGCTTGGGCGCCAAGTCCATCACGGCTTTCGGCGCATGCGGGCCATGATTTCCGCGGCTGCCCCGGGGTAAGGAGAAAGCGGTTGCTTTCTTCTTTTAGCCGATGGTGCAACCCAAGGTTTTTGTTATGGTGTCGCCGGGTCGGTGCCGCAGGGATGGGACGGCTGTGCGGCCCGCCATGACAAGGAGGGTCGAATGCTGAAAGAATTCCAGGAATTCATTTCCAAGGGTAACGTGATGGACTTGGCCGTCGGCGTCATCATCGGCGCTGCCTTTTCCAAGATCGTCGATTCCCTGGTCAACGACATCATCATGCCGATTGTCGGCGCGATTTTTGGCGGTTTGGACTTCAACAACTACTTCTTTGGGCTTTCCTCGGCCGTCAACGCCACCTCGCTGGCGGACGCCAAGAAGCAAGGGGCTGTTTTCGCCTATGGCAGCTTCATCACCGTGGTGCTGAATTTCATCATCCTCGCCTTCATCATCTTCCTCATGGTCAAGGCCGTGAACAACATGCGCAGGCGCCTGGAAAAAGAAAAGCCGGCGCCGGCGGCCGCGCCGCCCCCCGCCGATGTACAGCTTCTGACCGAAATCCGCGATTTGCTGGCCAGGCGATAGACGGATACGGTTCTTCTGGACCAAAACCCCGGTCGTTCGCGGCCGGGGTTTTCTGTTTTCGTATCTGGTAAGCAGCCCTTACGAACGCCCGAGACAACGGACCTGCCCAATGACCCTGATCCAGACCCTTCGCCCCGAGGCCCTGGCCGCGCCTGAAAGCGGTATCGTCGCCGTCGTCAACTACGGCAGATTGCGCGAAGGCCTGATCCCGCTCTGGGCCGGCGAGGGCGACCTGCCGACGCCGTCATTCATCACCGATGCCGCGTCGAAGGCGCTGGCCGGCGGCGAGACGTTCTACACCTGGCAGAGGGGCATTCCCGATCTGAGGCAGGCGCTGGGGCGTTACTACGCCAGGCACTTCGGCAAGACCTTCCCCGAGGAGCAATTCATCGTCACCGGCTCCGGCATGCATGCCATCCAGCTGGCGCTCGACGCGCTTGCGGGCGCCGGCGATGAAGTGATCTATCTGTCGCCCGCCTGGCCGAATTTCGACGCCGCCGCCGCGATCGCGGGGGCCGTGCCGGTGCCGGTCACGCTCGACCATTCCGGAAATGGCTGGTCATGCGACGTCGAGAAGATCGCGGCGGCGGTCACACCGCGCACGAAGGCGCTGTTCATCAACACGCCGTCCAATCCGACCGGCTGGACCGCCGACCATGAGACCTTGCGAGCGATCCTCGATCTCGCTCGCGCCAAGGGCCTGTGGATCATCGCCGACGAGATCTATTCGCTGTTTCACTATGGCCACGGCCGCGCGCCGTCGTTCCTCGACATCGCGGAGGCGGAAGACCGCATCCTGTTCGTCAACAGTTTCTCCAAGAACTGGGCGATGACCGGCTGGCGGGTCGGCTGGGTCAAGACGCATCCAAGCCTGCAGCAGGTGTTCGAGAACCTGATCCAGTATTCCAACTCGGGCGTCGCCCAGTTCATGCAGCGCGGCGCGGTCGCGGCGCTCGACGAGGGCGATGCCTTCGTCGCCGAACAGGTGGAGCGGGCGAGAAAGGCCCGCGACCTGGTCTGCGGCATTCTCGGCGAAACCGGCAAGGCGCGGTTCACCGTGCCGCAGGGCGCCTTCTACCTGTTCTTCACGGTCGACGGGATCACCGATTCACGCAGCGCTGCCTTCGACATCGTCGACAAGGCCAATGTCGGCCTGGCACCCGGCACCGCCTTCGGCCCGGGTGGCGAAGCGTTTTTGAGGCTGTGCTTCCACCGGAGGCTGGACCAGCTCGAGGAAGCGGCCCACAGGCTGGCGGGCTGGATGAAGACGGTTTGAGGCTGCTTGCCTTTATCGGTTAGCGTCGCCCCTCATCCGCCTGCCGGCACCTTCTCCCCGTATAGTGACGAGGAGAAGAAGGCTGGCCGCAACGCCGGCGCCTGTTCTGCAACGCTTGCGATTGGCGAAACTCTCCGCGACAGCCTCTTTCTCCCCGTCACTATACGGGGAGAAATGTCCGGCAGGATGAGGGGCAGCGCTGCGGTTCTAATGACGGCGAGAGGGTGACAAAGCTCGCCTTCACCCGCCCGACTTGGGCACCAGCAGCGGAATGATCCGGTCGCTTTTCGCGACGGCCGGCCGTCCCGCCGAACCGTAGGGGATGCCGAGCGCGTCCCAGGTTTCGACCAGCGCGTCCTGAAGTTCGGCGATCAGCGCATCGGAATGGAATGGCGTCGGCGTGATGCGCAGCCGCTCGGTGCCGCGCGGCACGGTCGGGTAGTTGATCGGCTGGATATAGATGCCGTGCACGCCAAGCAGCCGGTCGCTGGCCATCTTGCACAGCTCCGGATCGCCGACCAGAACCGGCACGATGTGGGTCGGCGATTCCATCACCGGCAGGCCGGCGGCGGACAGGATCTGCTTGGTCCGGGTCGCCTGCTGCTGCTGGGCGTCGCGCTCGGCCTGTGAGCGCTTGAGATGACGGATCGACGTGGTGGCCGCGGCGGCGATCGCCGGCGGCAGCGCCGTGGTGAAGATGAAGCCCGGCGCATAGGAGCGCACGGCGTCGATCACCGCGCTGGTGCCGGTGATGTAGCCGCCCAGCGTGCCGAAGGCCTTGGCCAGCGTGCCCTCGATGATGTCGATGCGGTCGGCGAGGCCCTCGCGCTCGGTGATGCCGCCGCCGCGCGGCCCGTACATGCCCACGGCATGGACCTCGTCGATATAGGTCATGGCGTTGTAGCGCTCGGCCAACTCGACGATCTCCTTGATCGGTGCGATGTCGCCATCCATCGAATAGACGCTTTCGAAGACGATCAGCTTGGCACGTTCGCGCCCGGCCGTCTGCAAAAGGCTTTCCAGATGCGCGACGTCATTGTGGCGGAAGATCTTCTTCTCGGCGCCCGAGCGCCGCACGCCTTCGATCATCGAGGCATGGTTCAGCTCGTCCGAGATGATCAGGCAATTGGGCAAAAGCCGTGCGATGGTCGAGATCGAGGCTTCGTTGGAGACGAAACCGGAGGTGAAGACCAGGGCGGCTTCCTTGCCGTGCAGGTCGGCCAGCTCATGCTCGAGTTCGACCAACGGGTTGGACGTGCCGGAAATGTTGCGGGTGCCGCCGGCGCCAGAGCCCA
>NZ_RZSJ01000328.1:0-6751 GCF_003998025.1 Mesorhizobium sp. M8A.F.Ca.ET.021.01.1.1 | reverse complement strand
CAGTTCCTGCAGCAGTTCCAGCGTCTCCATGTCGAGATCGTTGGTCGGCTCATCAAGTACCAGCAGGTTCGCCGGGCGCGCCAGCACGCGCGCCAGGATCAGCCGCGCCCGCTCGCCGCCGGACGCTGGTTCGATACGGCTCGGCACGAATCTGGAGATCGCCACGCTCGACCAGAAGCGCGAGGCGGTCGACCCGCAGGAGACGCTGGCGCAATATCTCACCGACGGGCGCGGCGAGAACCTGGTCATCAATGGCGAGCAGCGCCATGTCGTCTCCTACATGAAGGATTTTCTGTTCAAGCCGGAGCAGGCGCGCACGCCGGTGCGCGAGCTGTCCGGCGGCGAGCGGGCGCGGCTGATCCTGGCGCGCGTGCTGGCGCGCCCGGCGAACCTGCTGGTACTTGATGAGCCGACCAACGATCTCGACATGGAGACGCTGGAACTGCTGCAGGAACTGGTCGCCGGGTTCGCCGGCACCGTCATCCTGGTCAGCCACGATCGCGATTTCCTCGACCGCACCGTCACCAGCGTCATCGCGCCGGACGGTGGTGGCCGCTGGATTGAATATGCCGGCGGCTATTCCGACATGCTGGCGCAGCGCGGCGGCACCCGGCTCGACGACCGCAAGGCGCGCGCCAAGGCCGACGCCGGCGACGCGCCGACCACCAAGGCAGAACCTGCCGTAGCAAAAGGGCCGGCCAAAAAACTGTCGTTCAAGCAGAAGTTCGCGCTGGACTCCTTGCCCAAGAAGATCGAGGCCGTGACAGCGTCGATCTCGCGGCTGGAAAACAACATCTCCGACCCGGCCTATTACGAGCGCGACCCGGCCTCGTTCCAGAAGACCATCGCCGCCCTCGACAAGGAGCGCGCCACCTTGGCCGCATTGGAAGAGGAATGGCTGGAACTGGAGATGCTGCGGGAAGAGATGGAAGGGTAGGTTCCGCCCGCGATCGGGGCAGCTTGATTTTATTGCCTTCCATATCGGAATGCGCATATATTATGCGCATGTCGCGGAGGCCCACCATGCGTAAGATTGCCTTGAATGCGGTCCGTCAGCCAGCAAATCTGTCGATCGACTCAAATCTCATGCGGGAAGCCAAAGGGCTTGATGTGAATGTCTCGCGCGCCGCGGAGGCCGGCATCGCGGAAGCGGTGGCGGCCGAAAAAACGCGGCTATGGAAGCTAGAGAACCGCGCCACGATGGAGTCGTGGAACGACTACATCGAGAAACATGGCGTCCCGTTGGAAGAGTACCGGCAGTTCTGATGCCCCGCTATGATGTCTTCGCCGGTCGCGTCGAAGGCAACTATTTGCTCGACGTTCAATCCGATCTGCTCGACAATTTCAGGACGCGGGTAGTCGTCCCCCTTCTGCCGTTCGCAACGGTGCCGCCGCCGATGCGAAAGCTTCATCCGATCTTCGACATCAACGGCCGGAAGCTGGTTATGGCGACACACCTGATTGCTACCGTTCCGGCAAGCGAATTGGGTGAAAGTCGGCTGAACTTGACGAAACATCACGACGAGATCGTCGCCGCGCTCGACATGCTGTTCCAGGGTTTCTGATCGAAGGCCGCCGTTACGCCGTCTGCTCAGCCCGCCGTTTTCGCTTGCCAGGCCTTGATCGCCTCGTCGAACACCTTCTCGCCGGGAATGCCCTTTTCCATGGTCAGCAATGCCCGCCGTCCGGTCTTGTAGACGACCGGTACGTCGATCCAGTCCTGGCCGCGCAGCAAGGTCATGTTGGCGTCTTCATCGGCCTTGGTGTCGTTGAGCGCGACCAGGAAGAAGCCGTCGGCGATCTTGGCCGGGATGCCGATCAGCGGGCTGCCGGCATCCTGTTCCGAGCTCTTCATGGCGACGCGCAATATGTTGTCGACGCCGCCGCCCTCGAAGCCGTCGGGCGTCAGGAAGATCATCTCGATGATATGGCTCGCCGGCAGGGTCTGGTCGGTGTTGCGGCGGATGGTCATGCGCAACTGGATGTCCTTGCCGGGAATGGTCGCCTCGGCACGGATCGCAGGCTCTGGCGGCAGGTCGCCGCCGGGCGATTCCTGCACCAGCGACCAGACGATGCTGCCGGGCTCGGCCGAACCCTGCGCGGTGCTGGTGCGCTCCTCGTAGAAGATCGCCTTCTGGCCGACCGGAACCGAGCTTTGCGCCGCAGCCGCGGCCGGAGCCGCCGGAGCGGCGCCCGCCGGCGCGGGCGGCGGCGTGGCGGCGGCACCGGCCGGCGCCGCGGGCGCGGTTCCGTTGGCGGGTGGTGTCGTGGGCGGGGTGCCCGCCGCAGGCGTGGTGGCGGCAGCGGGCGTATTGGCAGCCGGTGCGGGAACCGCCGGCGCGGCCGTGGCCGGCGCATTCGTCGCCGTTGGCGGCGTCGTCAGCGCGGCGACGGATTCACCCTCGCCTATGCCGCTTTGTCCACCGCCCGGGCCGGGATCGGTTTCGCCGCCTTCAGGCGTCAGCCGCTGCGTGAATTTCGTGCCTTCGGCACCGGTCGCGGGCGCCGGTGGCGTGGCCGCGGCATCGGTCGCCGGCTTGGCCGGCGCCGTTTTCACCGGTTCGGTCTTGGCAACAACCTTGCTGCCGCCCAGGCCCAGCATCTTGCCGAAGGCATCCTTGTTCAGCCAGATGCCGTAACCGCCGCCGGCAGCGACCAGCAACGCGACGACGGCGGCGATCAGTCCGCCATAGCCGCGCCTGCGTTCAGCTGGGCGCAAACGCTCGAAAGTGTCGGCGCCCGCCGGCGCTTCGTCATTGGCAAAGACATCGTCCTGGTCGTCGTCCCGATCCGCGTCCATTCCCGGCAAGGTCTTCTCCGAAAAGTCCGGAGCGGGCTGGACCGGCGTCGACCTTTGCCAGGCTGGCTCGACCTTGACCGCTGGAGCAGGCCGGTTGGGTTCGGGGTTCGCCACGGGCTGCGCCGGCTTGTACGGCTCCGGGCTGGCCGCGACAGGCGCCTGCCGATACGGGGACGGAGCGGGAATCGATTCGGCCTTGGCCGGCTGCTTGACGTGGCTCGACTGGTTCTTGTTGCGGTCGATGGAGGAAAAGATGTGCTCCAGTTCCGCGAGCGGGTCCGTCTCCGGCACACTCTTGACGTAGTCCCGCTCGACGCCGGCAATGGCGTCGTCCAGCGAGCGTTTCTGCTTGTCTATGGCCTCGGGAGCCAGCGGCGGCGAATATTCCGCAAGCTTCTTCGCCAGCATGGCGCGAACGCTGTTATAGATGCGCGCACGCTTCTCGGGCGTCTCGTCGCCGTGCTTCTCGAACGCGTTTTTCAGAACAGCAACGAAATCTGCCATGCTTCAGTCGACCTGTAGTTTGCCTCCGCGCCGGCCCCCGCAAATCAGCCGCGATGCCCGGAAAGGCTTCAGAAACTAGTCTTGAAACGGATCGGTCACAAGTATCGTGTCGTCCCGTTCCGGGCTGGTGGAGAGGAGTGCGACCGGCGCGCCGATCAACTCCTCTATGTACCGGACATATTTGACCGCCTGGGCCGGTAGATCGTTCCAGCTGCGCGCGCCGGCGGTGGTGCCTTTCCAGCCTTCCAGCGTTTCGTAGATGGGTTCCACGCGGGCCTGCGCGCCCTGGCTTGCCGGCAGATAGTCGATCGTCTCGCCGTCGAGCCTGTAGCCGGTACAGACCTTGATCTCGTCCAGCCCGTCGAGCACGTCGAGCTTGGTCAGCGCGATGCCCTTGATGCCGTTGACGGCAACCGCCTGGCGCACCAGCACCGCGTCGAACCAGCCGCAGCGGCGCTTGCGCCCGGTGACGACACCGAATTCATGGCCGCGCGTGCCGAGGAACTCGCCGATCTCGTTCTTCTGCTCGGTCGGGAACGGACCTTCGCCGACCCGCGTGGTGTAGGCCTTGGTGATGCCGAGCACGTAGCCGATGGCGCCCGGACCGACGCCGGAGCCGGCGGCCGCCTGTCCGGCGACCGTGTTGGACGAGGTGACGAACGGATAGGTGCCGTGGTCGATGTCGAGCAGCGTGCCTTGCGCGCCCTCGAACAGGATGCGCTCGCCGGCGCGGCGCTTGTCGTCGAGCACCTTCCAGACGCGGTCCATGTAGGGGAGGATGTCGTTCGCGACCGAGGTCAATTCCTGCATGATCGCGTCATGCGTGACTTCGCCATGGCCGAGCCCGCGACGCAGCGCATTGTGGTGCGTCAGCAGCCTGTCGACCTTCAGAGGCAAAGTTTCCAAATCCGCCAGATCCATCACCCGAACCGCGCGGCGGCCCACCTTGTCCTCGTAGGCGGGGCCGATCCCGCGCCGGGTCGTGCCAATCTTCGTTCCGGAATTCGAAGCGGCATCCTCGCGGAATCCGTCCAGCTCCCGGTGTACGGACAGGATAAGCGCCGTGTTTTCGGCTATTTTCAGGCGATCCGGCGTCACGTCCACGCCTTGGCCCTTCAGTTTCTCCACTTCGGCGACGAAAGCATGCGGATCGAAGACCACGCCATTGCCGATGATGGACAGCTTGCCTTCCCGCACGACGCCGGAAGGCAGCAGCGACAGCTTGTAGACCTTGCCGTCGACGACCAGCGTGTGGCCGGCATTGTGGCCGCCCTGGAAACGCACGACGACATCGGCGCGCTCCGACAGCCAGTCGACGATCTTGCCCTTGCCTTCGTCGCCCCACTGCGAGCCGACGACCACCACATTGGCCATGTTTCTTTTCCCTTGAGACGCCGCCGCGCGGCTTGGATATGGTTCGAAACGACAGGCCTCTATAGCGTCAAGACCTCGCGAGTGCGACCTTTCTTTGCCGCCGAAAATGCCCTGAGGCACAACAATTTTCGGCTTTGACATCATTTACTTGGACTGACGGGGGCAATAGGCCGGCAAACACCGCAACTCATCCCGCGGCCGGAAGCCCGCGATGCATCGAAGCGCCTACATGTTCCTGCTGCTCACCACCTTGCTGTGGGGCGGCAATTCGGTGGCCGGCAAGCTGGCGGTCGACCACGTCTCGCCGATGACGCTGGTCTTCCTGCGCTGGATGCTGGCCGTGGCAATCCTGCTGCCGATCGGCTGGCGCACGATCCAGGAGGATTGGCCTGTCGTGCGCAGGCACTGGTTCGTGCTGGCGGCGCTGGGCGCCAGCGGCTTCACCCTGTTCAACACCATTTTCTACACCGCGCTCAATTACACCACGGCAATCAATGTCTCTATCGAGCAGGCGGCGATGCCGATCCTGATCATGACAGCCAATTTCGTTTTCTTCCGCCTGCGCGTGAACTGGGCGCAGATCGCCGGCGTGGTGCTGACCATCTTCGGCGTCATCCTGACGGCCTGCCATGGCGATCCACGCCGGCTGCTGACGCTGGAACTCAATTTCGGCGACGCCATCATGCTGGTCGCGGTCGTTCTCTACAGCGGCTATTCGGTCGGGTTGCGGCTGAAGCCGGCGATGCGCTGGCAAAGCCTGATGCTGGCCATGTCGTTCGCGGCACTCATCACCTCGTTGCCCTTTTTCCTGTGGGAGGCCGCCGCCGGCAAGGTGATCGTGCCCGATGCGCGCGGCTGGACGGTCATCGTCTATACGGCGATTGGCGCTTCGGTGATCTCGCAGATTACCTATATCAGGGGCAACGAGCTGATCGGCGCCAACCGCGCCGGCCTGTTCATCAATCTGGTGCCGATCTTCGGCACGCTGCTTTCGGTGCTGATCGTCGGCGAGACTTTCCAGCTCTATCAGGCGCTGGCGCTGGTCCTCGTTCTGGGCGGCATCTGGCTCGCCGAATACAGCGGACGAAAGACGATGCTGAACCGCCGATAGAGCCGCCGTCAGTCAATCGTTCGGCTTTCGCAACGATATCGAAATCCAGCCCGGAATGCAGGCTACGGCACCAATTCCTTGCGCACCGCCGCGATATCGTCGGACGAGACCGCCGGCGCAGAATTGCCCCAGCTGCCGCGCACATAGGTCAGCACGTCGGCGATTTCCTGGTCCTTCAGCCGCCATGCCAGCGAGGGCATCGAAGGCGTGGTCGGAGCACCAGTCGTGTGCACCGCCTGGCTTCCGGCAAGAACGACGCGCGCAAGCGTCTCGGGATTGCCCTGCGCGACGATGGAATTGCCGATGAGGGTGGGGAACAACGCGCCGGCCCCGGCGCCGTCGCCGCCATGGCAGGCCGAACAATTGTCACGGTAGATCGCCTCGCCCGCCACCATCCGCGCTTCGTCGGGCTTGGGCGCCTGCGCACTGCCGGTGTCCGACCCCAGGTTCTTGAGATAGACGGCCACGGCCTTTAGGTCGGGATCCGTCATTTTGGAGGTCGAGTTCTCGATCGCCTCGGCCATCGGACCGGACGCGATCGAATGCGCGTTGACGCCGGTCTTGAGGTAAGCGACCACATCCTCTTGCGACCATTTGCCAAGGCCGGATTGAGCATTGTTGGTGATGTCGGGGGCGAACCAGCCCTGCAGCGACGCCCCTTGCAGGAAGCTGGAGTCCTGATCGGCGCCCAGGAAGGATTTGGGCGTATGGCAGGTCCCGCAGTGCCCGGCCCCCTGGACGATATAGGCGCCGCGATTCCACTCCGCCGACTTGGAGGGATCGGCCTGGAAGCTCGCCTCGCTGAAGTTCAGGAGATTCCAGCCCCACATCGCCAGCCGGATGTTCAACGGGAACGGCAACTGGTTCGCCTCGACCTTGTTCGCGACCGGCTCGACCGTGGTCATGTAGGCCCACAGGTCGGAGATGTCCTGCTCGGTCATCCTGGTATAGGCGGGGTAACG
>NZ_RZSJ01000327.1:0-6757 GCF_003998025.1 Mesorhizobium sp. M8A.F.Ca.ET.021.01.1.1 | reverse complement strand
GATCGCCACGCGCTGCTGCTGGCCGCCGGAAAGTTCGGCCGGCGTGTGGTGCTCGCGGCCGACGAGGCCGACCTCGGCCAGCGCCTGCATGGCGAGGTCGCGGCGCTCGCGGGCAGCGACGCCGCGATAGATCAGCGGCAGTTCGACATTCTCCGCCGCCGTGGTGCGGGCCAGGAGATTGTAGCCCTGGAAGACAAAGCCGACATAGAGGTTGCGCAGCATGGCGCGGCGGTTGCGGTCGAGCCGGCCGGCATCGACGCCCATGAAGGAATAGGTTCCGGCCGTCGGCGTGTCGAGGCAACCGATGATATTCATCGCCGTCGACTTGCCGGAGCCGGACGGACCCATGATGGCGACGAATTCGCCGCGCTTGATGGCAAGGTCGACGCCGGCCAGCGCATGCACCTTGGCTTCGCCCTGGCCGTAGCTCTTCCAGACCTTGTCGAAGGTGATGAGGGCGGCACCGGCGGCCATGGCCTCAGCTCCGCGACTGCGAGGCGGTGATCACCTGCGCGCCTTCCTCCAGGCCGGAGGTGATCTCGGTCAGCTCGCCGTCGGTGGAGCCGATCTTGACGTTGACCGGATGCGGCCGCCCGTTATCCAGCACATAGAGCGTGCGGGAACCATCGGTCGGTGCCTTCGCGGCCTGGCGCTGGCGGTTGCCGCCGGGGCGGCCCATGCGGCCGGTGAACAGGTCGCTCAAGCTCCAGCCGCGTGCCGCTTGCTGCGCCGGGCGGTAGCGGAAGGCGGAAGAAGGCACGGTGAGCACGTCCTTGGCCTGCCGCGTGACCACCGAAACTGTGGCGGTCATGCCGGGCCGCAACAGAAGTTCGCCGTTGTCGACCTCGAGCCGTGCATTGTAGGTGACGACGCCATCCGTCGTGACCGAGGCATAGGAGATGTCGCGAATTTCGGCATCGAACGGCCGGTCGGGGAAGGCGTCGACGGTGAAGCGGGCATGCTGGCCCGACTTGACCGCGCCGATGTCGGCTTCGTCGACCGCGGCCACCAACTCCATGTTTCTGAGATCGGCGGCGATGACGAACAGCACCGGCGCCTGCAGCGAGGAAGCGACCGTCTGGCCGGGGTCGACCGAACGGGTCAATACGATGCCGTCGATCGGCGCGTAGATGGTGCTCTTGGCAAGGTCGGTCTGCTGCGCCTTGAGGTCGGCCTGGGCGATGGCGAGATTGGCTTGCGCACTGTCGAGCGCCGCCTTGGCGCGGTCGCGGGTCGCGGTTGCCGCTTCGAGCGACTGGTCGGTCGCCATGCCGCGTTTTGTCAAGGCCGCTGCGCGTACCAACGCGCTTTCGGTCTCGGCCAGCGTCACCGTGGCGTCTTCGACATTGGCTGCGGCGCCCTTGGCGGATGCCTCAGCGCGTTCGATCTGGACCTCGAGTTTCACCGTATCAAGCGTCGCCAGCACGTCGCCCTTCTTGACCTGCTGGTTCTCCTCGGCGGAGACCGAGCGGATGATGCCGGACAATTCGCTGGAAATGTCGACTTGGGTGAGCGGCTGCAGCGTGCCCGTCGCCGACACCTGGACGGTGAGGTCGGCCTTGGCGGCCGGCACTGTCGTATAGTCGATCCTGGTCGGCGTGCCGGCATACCATTGATAGCCGGCAAAAGCCGCGACGAGGGCGATCAGGATCAGCAGCGCGTAGAGCCAACCGCGGCGGCGCGTCCTGCGCCGGCCGGCGTGGTCGAGCCCCAGCGCCGTCTCGATGGCGGAATCCGATTCCGTCTTTGGCAGATTGACAATCTGGTCCACCTCGGACCCCTATGATGCGCAACGTCCCTATCTGTGCACAGATCAGGCTTACCGGTTCAAATATCAAATTAAATTTCGCCCATGTTGGGATTGAGGCAGGAATGCAAACCCGGAATTACTTGCTTTACGATGTGTTCACGACCGAGCGACTGGCCGGCAACCCGCTGGCGGTGGTGTTGGATTGCAAAGGTCTGGACACCGCCGCGATGCAAGCCATCGCGCGCGAGTTCAACCTGTCCGAATCGGTTTTCGTGCTGCCGCCGGACAATCCCAAGCACCGAAACCGCATCCGCATCTTCACGCCCGACTATGAAATGCCGTTCGCGGGCCACCCGACGGTGGGCTCGGCCATTGCGCTGGCGGAATTGGCCGGTGAGGGCGGTGCCGGCATCTTCGTGCTGGAGGAAAATATCGGACCGGTGCGTTGCGCCGTGAGCCAGCACGATGGCGCCACCTTCGCCGAATTCGACCTGGCCAAGCTGCCGGAGCCGCTGAAGCTCGAAGCCGATCCGGTGGCGATCGGCGCGGCGCTTGGCTTGGCACCGCATGAAGTCGGCTTCGAGAATCACCGCGTCGCCTTCTGGTCGGCGGGCGTGCCCTACGTGACCATTCCGGTCGCCAATATCGAGGCGGCGGGCCGGATCCGGCTGGACAATCAGGCGTGGTCGGAACTGGCGCCGCGCAAGAGCGAATGGGCCTTTGCCAGCCCCTATGTCTATTGCCGCGAGACGGTAAACCACGAAAGCGCTTTCCACGTGCGCATGATCGTGCCGGGCACGCCGTCCTATGAAGACCCGGCGACGGGTTCGGCGGCGGCGGCCTTCGCCGGCGCCATCATGCATTTCGACGCTCCGACCGACGGGGTTTCGCAATTGTGGATCGAACAGGGACTGGAGATGGGGCGGCCATCGCGCATCCGCCTCGAATTGACCGTGCAGGGCGGAAAACTGGCCTCCGCGCGCATTGGCGGCAATGCGATCAAAGTCGCGGAAGGCAAGCTTTTCCTCTGATCGCCTCCGGGCTTTGTCGATTTGTCGGGAAATGATTCCGGCAGGGCTGGACAGGACCAGTATCGGCGGCTATATGGCCGCCAACGCCGGTTTTTACCGGCCGAGTGGGTGCGTAGCTCAGTTGGTAGAGCAGCTGACTCTTAATCAGCGGGTCCACAGTTCAATCCTGTGCGCACCCACCAAAAATCTAACAAAATCAATTTGTTGGACGAGGTGAGGGACCCTGACGGATGCAGGCGGAAGTCGGTATCCGCGCTATGTCTGAATATTTTGGGCAGCATCGAAGTTGCGTCCTGGTTTCTTTCCCGCTCAATCCGACCAAAAAGCCCCGTCGGCCTCTCCGGAAATTCAAAGCTTGCGAAACCCATCCGCCTCTAAATCAAAGAGATGGAGCATGATGTCGTCCGAAAACCGCGTCACACTTGTTCGGCATCATGCTCTAGATGCGCGTCACGTCATGCTTCCGGCTACCAAAATGTCGCGCTGGCGGTCGGTCGGTGCTTGCCCCTTGATCTGGTCCACGGCCCACTTCGATGATTCCCACCAGCGCGTGAACAAACTCAACCATATCGTTTGCCGTGATGGCTGCCTTGTCGGGGTTTTGCCCG
The DNA here is from genome assembly GCF_003998025.1 of Mesorhizobium sp. M8A.F.Ca.ET.021.01.1.1. Classification (NCBI taxonomy): domain Bacteria; kingdom Pseudomonadati; phylum Pseudomonadota; class Alphaproteobacteria; order Hyphomicrobiales; family Phyllobacteriaceae; genus Mesorhizobium; species Mesorhizobium sp. M8A.F.Ca.ET.021.01.1.1. The sequence continues at coordinate 3,368 of NZ_RZSJ01000327.1, read as the reverse complement.
ATGTGCTCGGCTGCTTCGCAGCATGCGCGGCGGATGAGATCGTAGTGTACATCCCTTTCATCCTCCGGCAACGCCGCCAACTTCATGGCTCGGCTATGAATCAACCGTAGCAATAGTTCGAGAGCTGCTCCGACACTCATGCGTTTGCTCCGCATTGGTCGAGCGTCCCGGCGCTTGAGGGCGCGCGTTTGGAACGTCCGATGAGGAGGCGTTTCCCATCCCCTTATGGAAGGCTGCATCACAGCCGTTAATATATTCTTTCTTGCTAATATGCGTCCTTGGAGCCTGCAGAAGGGCCGAGCGCGCCCGTGCCTTCTCTTGCTGTCGAAATTTCAGTCGGTTCGAGCAAGGACATCGCGCCCCCCTGTTTCGGGGTCTTCGAAAATTTAGGTAGTGGGTCAGTTTGAAATTCCGCCCCGATCACAATAGGCGCTTTCGCCTACGCTCTGTCTGGAAAATAGGCTGAAGCGCATGCCATCTTCAAGCCATGACAGAGAAGCACCCAAAGCGCCCGCGCGATCCTAACCAGTTGGCGAAGTCGATTGTCTCGCTCGCCACCGGCGAGGCTGAAGATAAGAAGCCGCTCGCCTGGCGGACGCAAAGAGACGGTCGAAGGCAATCCCGATCCTAAGCACGTCAGCACGTCATTTGCCGAGCGTCAGAACCTCACCATGCGGATGCACATGCGCCGCTTAACCCGCCTGACCAATGGCTTTTCCAAAAAGGTTGAAGCTCACGCTAATGCGGTCGCTCTGCACTTCATGTATTACAATTTCGTCCGCATCCATAAGACGCTGCGCGTCACCCCGGCGATGGCCGCTGGCGTGACTGACAAGCTTTGGGAGATCGGTGATATTGTCGCGTTGATTGAAGCGAAAGAAGCCGAGAAGCCAATGGCTCGCGGGGCTTATCGAAAGAAACTTAATTGAGACAGCGAACGTTCAGCGACAGTCAAATCGAAGAGTTTATGCATCTGCATCTGACCAAATACCCAGATGCCGTTGAACGTATGCATTTCGTCATGAAGCATCCGTTTCGGGATAATGACGAGCAAATGTCCAGAACCAGGCGGGAGATTTTGGACACCGCGAAACACCTAGCGTTCTTTCACGCCCATTCGCAGGAAATACCCAAGGATCGCCTCGCGAAGGTCGCTGATCCATATTATCACGCGCGCCACGACATCCTATCCGATGTGATCGCCCATGTCGCTGCCATGCTGGGCCCTATAGGTTCCTATGAGATCGAGGAATGATGCTCGCAATTTCAAACTGACCCACTACCAAAATTTATGAGGGTTTGTACCTCAAGGCGATCCGCGCATTACTTCTCCGACACGCCAGCCTCGGCAAAGCTCGCCATTCTCGCATGGCATTCCAGCGCCGAGCGCACGATGTTGACGGCCAGGCACGCGCCTGAGCCTTCGCCGAGCCGCATGCCGAGATCAAGCAGCGGCGGCAGGGCGAGCGCTTCGAGCAGGCCGCGATGGCCCGATTCGGCCGAGACGTGGGCGGCGATGGTGTGAGCGAGGCCGGTCGGGTGCAGCTTCGCCAGGGGTGCCGCGGCAGCGGTGCAGACGAAGCCGTCGAGCAGTACGGGTATGCCCAGATGCCGTGCGGCCAGCGTCGCGCCAAAGATCGCGGCGAGTTCGCGTCCGCCAAGGCTGGCCGCGATCCCCAGCGGATCGGCAAGGGCGGCGGCGTGGCGCTTCAGGCCGGCTTCGATGGCGACCACCTTGCGCTTCAGGCCGGCATCGTCGACGCCGGTGCCGCGTCCAGTCCATTTTTCCGCGCCGCCGCCGAACAGGGCAGCCGAGATGGCGGCGGCCGGCGTGGTGTTGCCGATGCCCATTTCGCCAAAGCAGACGAGATCGATGTCCTTGGTGACCGCGTCATAACCGGCGGAAACCGCGGCGAGAAAGGCTTTCTCATCCATCGCCGATGTCTGCGTGAAGTCGCCAGTGGGCTGGTCGAGGTCGAGCGGGATGACGTCGAGTTCGGCGCCGGCGATGCGGGCCAACTGGTTGATGGCGGCACCGCCGCCGGCGAAATTCGCCACCATTTGAACGGTGACTTCGGAAGGGTAGGCCGACACGCCCTGCGCGGTGACGCCGTGGTTGCCGGCGAAGACGAAGACTTTCACGCGGTCGAGCTTGGGCATATCGCGGCCCTGCCAGCGCGCCAGCCAGGCGGCGATGGTTTCCAGCCGGCCGAGGCTGCCTTGCGGCTTGGTCAGCGTGTCCTGACGGCGGGCAACGGCATCGGCCGCCGTCTCGCTGCCGGCGGGCAGATTAAGGCAGGCAGCGCGCAGTTCATCGAGGGATTTGAAGGGCATGGGGGCAAGGTCTCCAGAAGGGAATCAGGTCAAGGGATCAGGAAAGGGCGACGGAAGCGACGAGAAGCACCGCGATTTCGCTCACCTGCTGCAAGGCGCCGATCGTATCGCCGGTCTGGCCATCGATCTGGTTGAGGCAAAGAGCGTGGAAAGCGGCAAACAGCAGGCCAAGCAGGACGAGCGCGGCGATGGCGCCGCCGGGGCCAAGCAACAGCAAAGGGATCGCGCCGAGCACGCCGCCGGCTATGGCGGTGCCGAGCGATACCGTGCCGGCGTCGGCCGACAGGCCGTCGGATCGTGCCGGCGGCAAGAGGTGCATGAAGGCGCCGAGCACGCCACGCGAGGCCGCATGCGCGGCCACCAGAGCGAAGAGGGCTTGCGTGGGATCGGGGAGTTCCGACAGCGTGCTCCAGCGGGTCAGCAGCGACAGCGCCAGCGCCATCGCACCATAGGCGCCGATGCGGCTGTCGCGCATGATCTCGAGCTTGCGTCCACGCGACTTGCCGCCACCGAAGCCATCGGCGACGTCGGAGAGGCCATCCTCGTGCAGGCAGCCGGTGGTGAGCACGGTTGCAACAAGGGCCAGGGCGGCTGATGGCCCAATGGCAAGGCCAAAGCGTTCCGCAGTGGCAAAGACGATCGCGCCGATCAAGCCGACGGCAAGGCCGGCGATCGGAGCGGCCCAGATCGCGGCGGCGAGGCTGCGGCCACGAAAATCGAGCACGGGCAGCGGCAGGCGCGTGAAGAAGACCAGGCAGAGCGCGATGTCATCGAGGACTTGCCGAGGCGACAGGGTGATTCTTGGGAGCTTCATGGCCTAGCTCTTCGCAATCGCATGAAAGAAGGTGCCGCTGACATGGCCGCGCCGGTAGCCGGAAGCGCCGAGCGGATTGCCCTGGCCGTCGGCGAGGTCGGCCAGCGGCTCGTCATTGCCGGTGGCCGTCATCTGCGCATAGTGGAATTCGTGACCTCGGATCAGCGCACCTTGCGGCCCCAGCGGACAGTCGGCGCGCAGCCGCGCCTCGCGGTAGCCG
>NZ_RZSJ01000326.1:0-6759 GCF_003998025.1 Mesorhizobium sp. M8A.F.Ca.ET.021.01.1.1 | reverse complement strand
GATGCGGACGGCGCCGCCAGATCATCGTCAGCGACGCCGTCCGCATCTCACCGGGCCATGTCAGTTCGGTGAGATCACCACGCGCCAGCGCGTCGCTGACCGCGAGACGTGGAACGAGGCCCAGCCCCGAGCCGGCAGCCACCAGCCGCGCAATGGCGCCGATGCTGCCGACTTCGGCGGCGAGTTCCGGCGCGCCGATGCCCGCTTCGGCAAAGGCGATATCGAACATGTGTCGATAGATGCATCCAGGCTCCGTTGCCACGAAACGCTTGGCCGCCAGGGCAGCCAGGTCGCGCGGAACCATGCTCTGCCCCGGTGCGGCGACAAGCGCCAGCGGTTCGGCCGCTATCGTGCGCCTGGCGAAGCGTTGATCGGCGCCGCCGTTCGAAAGGTCGCGGCGATCGAAACAGAACGCGACATCGATGTCGCCCTCCTCCAGCTGGCGCAGCAGCGTGCCGCTGTCGGCCACCTTCATCCGCACGGTGATATCGGGATGACTGGCCTGGAATCCCGGCAGCCAGGGCGCCAGCCGGGCCGAGGCGATCGTCTCGAGCGCGCCGACGGTCAGCACGCCCCTTGTCTGCCCAGATGCCGCCTGAACTGCTGCCCGTGCCTCACCGTCGAGCCGCAGCAATTCTTCGGCGATGGGCTTCAGCGCCAGCCCCGCCGGCGTCAGTTCCAGGCCTGATTTCGGGCGCGTGAACAAGGCAGTGCCAAGTTCGGCCTCCAGCGACTGGATCTGGTCGCTGACACTCGATTGGGCGAGATGAACCGCCTCGGCGGCGCGGGTGATGTTGCGGCTGCGCGCCACCGCGAGGAAGGTCCTGAGCAGTCTTGGATGCATCGTCTGGCCGAAATCGTCCGATCTACTGCAGCTGCGGTTTCTTCAGGAAACTGCCGCGGTCGGCGGACTTGACGCGCAGCCAGGTTTCGCGGCCGTCGCGCACCACCCGCATCGGAATTTCGGCGCCCGCCGAGCCGCTTTCCCACAGCTTGCGATAGAAATCGGCGAGCCCGTCGACGGCGCCGTCGCGCACCTCGGAGATGACGTCGCCTTCGCGCAGGCCGGCCTTGGCCGCCGGGCCACCATCGGTCACGCTCATCACCACCACCTTGCCGTCGCTTTCGGCCGACAGCGCGCCGAGCCACGGGCGCGGCGGCTTGGCCACCTGGCCCCGCGTCAGCAGATCGTCGAGGATCGGCGGCAAGAGGTCGATCGGCACCACCATGTTGATATCGGCAACCTCGCCCGCGCGGCTCATCTGCAGGCGCAGCGAGCCGATGCCGAGCAGCGCGCCATCGGCGCTGAACAAGGGCGCGCCGCCCCAGGACGGATGCGCCGGCGCGATGAAGATCGCCTCGTCGAGCAGATACTCCCAGTAGCCGGCGAATTCCTGCTTGGTGACGATCTTGGCCTCGACCGCCCGGCCGATGCCGTCGGCAAGCACCACTGCGTCGCCGATCCTGGCCTTGCCGGCATCGCCCAGCGCCACCGCCGGCAGACCGGTCGGCGCCAGCGCCTGGACGAGGCCGAAGCCCGATTCCTGGTCGTAGGCCAGCGCGTGCGCGGGGATGACGCGGCCGTCATGCGCGGTCAGCCAGACCTCGTCGGCCTCGGTGATGAGATAGCCGATGGTCAGCACCAGCCCGTCATCCCTGATGACGACGCCGCTGCCTTCCCTGAGCGTGCCGAGGGCGCCGGCGGTGAAGGCATCGTCGGGAACGGTCGCCCGCACGGCAACGACGGAGCGCGGATTGGGATTGATGGTCATGCTATCCATTTCCTGTAGGTAATATCTATATAGGTATGCCATGCCAAAGAGGGTGCAAGGGCCGACGACAAAGACCGTCTTTTAGGCTGGCGCCGCCCCTCATCCGCCTGCCGGCACCTTCTCCCCGTATAGTGACGGGGAGAAGAATGCTGTCGCGACCCCTCGGCGCCCTTCTTGCGACTCAGACAATTGGCGAAATCGCCGATGACAGCCGCTTTCTCCCCGTCACTATACGGGGGGAAATGTCCGGCAGGACAATGAGGGGCGGCGCTGACATTGACAATAGTTCAACACAAGTTGAACTTCCTTCTCCGCAGCCCTAGCTATGGGTGACCTGCCCATCCTTCCCACGATACGAGAGCCGACATGACCGAATACACCCCGCCGAAAGTTTGGACCTGGAACAAAGCCAATGGTGGCACCTTTGCCAGCATCAACCGCCCGATCGCCGGTCCGACGCATGACAAGGATTTGCCCGTCGGCAAGCATCCGCTGCAGCTTTATTCGCTGGCGACGCCGAACGGCGTCAAGGTGACGGTGATGCTGGAAGAGCTCCTGGCGCTTGGCCACAAGGGCGCCGAATACGACGCATGGCTGATCCGCATCAACGATGGCGACCAGTTCGGCAGCGGCTTTGTCGAGGTCAATCCCAATTCCAAGATTCCCGCGCTGATGGACCACAGCGGCAAGACGCCGGTGCGCGTTTTCGAATCCGGCTCGATCCTGGTCTATCTCGCCGAAAAGTTCGGTCCGTTCCTGCCGGCCGAACAGCCGGCCCGCGCCGAAGTCCTGTCCTGGTTGTTCTGGCAGATGGGCTCGGCCCCCTATCTCGGTGGCGGGTTCGGCCATTTCTATGCCTATGCGCCGGAAAAGTTCGAATATGCCATCGACCGTTTCTCGATGGAGGTGAAGCGTCAGATGGACGTTCTCGATCGCCGGCTGGCCGAGACCGAATATCTCGGCGGCAAGGATTACACCATCGCCGACATGGCGGTCTGGCCCTGGTATGGTGGGCTGGCGCTCGGCAGGATGTATAATGATTCCGGGGAGTTCCTGTCGGTGCAGGACTACAAGAACGTGCAGCGCTGGGCGAAAGCGATCGATGAACGCCCCGCGGTAAAGCGCGGCCGCATGGTCAACCGCGCGTTCGGCGAACCGGCCATGCAGTTGCACGAGCGCCATGATGCCAGCGACTTCGACACCAGGACGCAGGACAATCTGGCCGCCGAGTAGATTTCAGGGTAGCTGTGCCCGACGCAAAAAAGCCCATCACCGAGTTAAATCGGTGATGGGCTTTTTGCCTGATGCGTGAGACGGATCAGTGAAGAACTTCAACGATCTGACGGGTGTCGGGGTCCACCAGCACGGTCTGATCGTTGATCACCGCGACGCGGTACTTGACGTTGGGAACTTCACGCAGTTCGACCTTGTCCGGCACGGACGAGCCGAGCTTGAGTTCGACGCCCAGAAGGTTCACCGACGCCAGCGGCTCCTTCTTGATGTATTCGCGAACGACCGTTTCCTGTTCCGGCTGGACCACGATGGTGTCCGCCAAAGCCGCGCCGACGCCGCCCAGCAGGACGATGGCAGCCGCGGCACTCGTGAGATAATGTTTCATGATAACCTCCATGATTGGTAATTGCTCCGCCTCAAGCAAAAACTCTCACGCAACTCGGAGGTTCCATCCCTATATGTGAAATGAATGTGGCATTCGACCAACAACATGCCACAATTTGTTAGACATTTAAGCGAAGCTATCAGCGCTGATATGCTTCGCAGCCCAAAAAAAATTCTTCGATTTTCTGGAATGGCAAGACGTAAACGCTTTGCAAAGGCAAAGCAATGGCACCACCCCACCTTAGTAACAGCTAACGCATGGCGAGGGGTGTCGTTCCCATGCTTACCTCGCCTTCGAAAAAGGCCCACCCTGCCGGGAGCAGAGCGGGCCTTCAACGGACCGGTGGAGGTGGCGCCTCGCCGGCCACGGCAGGAAAACGCACGCATCGCAGCTTCGTTCCACCTTGGCCGCCGCGATTTGGCAGGGGTGGACAACGCTCGACAAACCGGTCAGCAAAGCCTCCAGATATCCTCCTGGCGAAGGGATGCGCTGCGGGGAGCGTCGTCCTGGCCGGAGCCAGGCCTCTTCGTTAGAACCGAACGCCGTCCCGATGTAGCGGCGGCACCTGGCTGACTCCGTCCTGGCTTGTCACGGCGTCCTGTGCGCGCCTGTAGACAAGCCCCAGGACGAGCACGAAGTAGCCGACCTGCAGGACAACCAGAACCATCACTGTCCAGGCAAGCGCCTCCCAGAAGGAGCCGGTAGCCATATAGGTCCAGACCGCGACAAGCGTCGTGGTCGCCGACATGCCGACGAGAAATGGCCCAAAATACATCGCCCTTCAAGATCGCCGAACCGTCCCAGACCCGGCGACTCCCTGCCCAAACTCCGCACCCGCGCACAGGCTTTCATTATTTTAGCAACTACGCAAGTACGAGGTGTCCGGCTGGTCATCCACCTAGAAATTTGTTGCGCGCCGGTGCTGGCAGGAGCAGTTTGATGCTCACGGACCGGGGTAATCGGGAAAAAGAAGTCCGGTGGGGGATGGGGGAATGACACTCAAATTGATCGGGGCCGGTTTCGGCCGCACCGGCACATGGTCGACCTTTGCCGCGCTGAACAAGCTTGGCCTGCCCTGCTACCACATGCAGGAAGTGATCATGAACAAGGCCAACACCGGCCACCTCGATTTCTGGCGCAAGGTGGCCAACAGCCCTCCCGGTTCGCAGCAGGATTGGGACAAGGTGTTCGCCAACTACACCGCCACGGTCGACAATCCCGGCTGCTGCGTGTGGCGCGAACTGATGGTGGCCTACCCCGACGCAAAGGTGCTGCTGACATTGCACCCACGCGGCGCCGAGGCATGGTACGAAAGCACGATCGACACGATCTACTTCACCGAGAACCTGTGGCAGTTCAAGATCCTGGAATGGCTCACCCCGTTCGGCCGCAAGTTCGGCGACATGTCGCGCAAGCTCATCTGGGGCCGCACGCTGGCCGGCGTCATGGGCGACCGCGACAAGGCGGTGGCCCGCTACAACGCCTATGTCGACGAGGTTAAGGCGGCCGTGCCGCCGGAAAAGCTGCTGGTGTTCAAGGTCAGCGAAGGCTGGGGCCCGCTCTGCCATTTCCTCGACGTGGCGCAGCCGAACGAGCCCTTCCCCAACCTGAACGACCGCGAAACGATCAAGAAGATAATTCGCGACATCATCAAGGGCTCCTACATCATGCTGGGACTGACGGTAGCCGCCATCACGGCGGTGATCGCGGCATTGTGGTGGTGGCTGGGGTAACGGCAAGCCCAGGCGCGCCTGCCTGCATCGAGCAGGTCGAGTTTTTCGCTGCCGAAACAAACGACCTCAACGACCGCCGGCTTTCGGTCCGGCACTGATTGCCAACGGCTCTCGCGGCAATTTTGCGCTTGCCTTTCCTGGCGGGCGGTCGCCGGTCGATGGCTGTCGGAACAGGCTTTTGCCCCTTCTCGAGCTGACGTCGAGACAGGATCATTATATATCAATTGGATAAAACAGCGGAACGTCCAATGGACATTGCCGGAACCGAACAAGGCCCCCCGGACCTTTGCGCGTACCACCCAAGACCTTGGTCCTACAAGGAAGACCGCACGGTTCGATTCACGGCGCGGTAACACGCCGTGGCCGTCACTTCAGAGGCGTCAGCACCTTGCTCCGGCGATAAACCGTCCGCCCTCGGCTTGCCGGGCCAATGCTGCAAAGGCGAAGAGGTTGTTCTCTCGTCGACGCCCGTCGGGTGGTTGGCCGACCATGCCCGGTCAGGATGCCGGACCTTGCAACCTTTGCCTATTCCGCTTTCGCGGAAGTTTCAGCCGTCATGCAATGTGCGATGATGTTATTGCGGCGGTACGAGCCGCCCTGGCTGGCGCGGGCGCCGAGCACACCCCAACAATGCGCCCCCCCGTCCGTGTCGGCCAGGCGCTCGGCGCGTTCAGCATTCCGATTGCGTGGGCGCGACATCTCCACTCACTCCGGCGCACCCGCAAACAGCACGACGCCGTCGCCCCCGGTGGCCGGCCAATCCCTGATTGTGCGGTCGTAGCCGCCGGTCAGCACCGTGCCGTCGGCGGCGAAGGCCACCGCGTAGATCGGCCCGGTCTGGCTGTCGAACATGGCGATCTGGTTGCCGCTCTCGATGTCCCACAGCCTTGCGGTGCCGTCGAGCGAGGCCGACAGCAGGCGCTTGCCGTCCGCCGACAACGCCAGTGCGTAGACCGTACCCTCGTGGCCCTCGAAGCGCTTCACCTCGCGGCCGCTGTCGAGATCCCAGACCTTGATCGTCAGGTCGCCGCTGCCGGTGATCAGGTGATGCCCGTCGGCTGTGAACACGGCGCCATAAGTGCCTTGCTCATGGCCGTGCCAGCTGCGCAGCTGCTTGCCGCTTTCGATGTCCCAGAGTTTCAGCGTCCCGTCGATGCTGCCCGACAGGGCCTGCCTGCCATCGGGCGAGACTACGACCGCGCTGATCGACCACTCATGGCCGGTCAGCACATGCTGCGCGGAGCCGTTGACGAGGTCCCAGATGATGACGTTGCCGGTGTCGTGCCCGCTGACGGCGTGCTTGCCGTCCGGGCTGATCGCCAGCTTGTTGACGCCGCCGTTCTGGCCGGATTGGAAGACGTGCAGGACCGCGCCGTCGGCGAGTTTTCGCTGCACGATCTCGCCGTCGTCCCCGGCCGTCAGGGCGCTGATGCCGTCGGGCATGTAGAGCGCGGTGCGCGCCATGTCCTTGTGCACGCCGAGATTGCGGATCAGGTGCTTGCCGCCGATATCCCAGAGCTTGATCGCGCGGTCGGTGCTGGCGCTCATGATCGAACGCCCGTCCGGCGCTACGGCCAGCCAGACGACGGCATCACGATGGCCTTCGGGCAGTGTGGGCAGCGGCGGTGGCGCCGGC
>NZ_RZSJ01000325.1:0-6778 GCF_003998025.1 Mesorhizobium sp. M8A.F.Ca.ET.021.01.1.1 | reverse complement strand
ACCGCATGGAGATCATCCGTATCGCCGGCTACACCGAGGACGAGAAGATCGAGATCGCCAAGCGGCACCTGATGCCGAAGGTGATCCGCGATCATGCGCTGCAGCCGAAGGAGTTCTCCGTCGGTGAGGACGCGATCCGCGCCATCATCCAGACCTACACCCGCGAAGCGGGCGTCAGAAGCCTGGAGCGCGAGCTGATGAAGCTCGGGCGCAAGGCGGTGACCGAGATCCTGAAGACGAAGAAGAAGACGGTGAGCATCACGGCGGCGAATCTCGCCGACTATCTCGGTGTTCAGCGCTACCGCTTCGGCCAGGTCGAGGCTGACGATCAGGTCGGTGTCGTCACCGGGCTTGCCTGGACGGAAGTCGGCGGCGAGCTGCTGACGGTCGAAGGTGTCATGATGCCCGGCAAGGGCCGCATGACGGTGACCGGCAATCTGCGCGACGTGATGAAGGAATCGATTTCGGCGGCGGCCTCCTATGTCCGTTCGCGCGCCATCGATTTCGGTATCGAGCCGCCGCTGTTCGACAAGCGCGACATCCACGTGCACTTGCCGGAAGGCGCCACGCCGAAAGACGGTCCGTCCGCGGGCGCGGCCATGGCCACGGCCATTGTGTCGGTGCTGACGGGTATTCCGGTGCGGGCCGATGTGGCGATGACTGGCGAGATAACGCTTCGCGGCCGCATCTTGCCGATCGGCGGCCTGAAGGAGAAGTTGCTCGCCGCACTGCGCGGCGGCATCAAGAAGGTGCTGATCCCGGAAGACAACGCCAAGGACCTGGCGGAGATTCCGGACAACGTGAAGAACGGCATGGAAATCATTCCGGTTTCACGCGTCGGTGAGGTGTTGCGCCACGCGCTGGTGCGGATGCCGGAGCCGATCGAATGGGTCGAACCGGTCAATCCGCCGGCCGCGACCGATAGTGCCGACGATGCCGGAAAGTCGCTTGCGCATTAGTTTTTTCTAAGGTTGCAGCGCACAAACAGAAAGCCGGGCCTCGCGCCCGGCTTTTTCATGTGAAAAACCCCGGAATTCCGGGCTTTTTCCGCTTTTTTTCTGCCTTTTCGACTTGGTTGCGGGAACGCTTCTTTCTAAAGTCCGTTTCCTGCCGGATGAGTCGTAAGTTCCGGTGTTCTCATGGAAGGGAATTTTTATGAACAAGAACGAACTGGTGTCCGCTGTCGCCGACGCCGCGAGCATTTCGAAGGGTGACGCGCAGTCGGCGGTCGATGCAGTGTTTTCTGTCATCTCCGGCGAACTGAAGAAGGGCGGCGATGTACGGCTTGTCGGCTTTGGCAATTTCACCGTGTCAAAGCGCGCTGCGTCCACCGGCCGCAACCCCCAGACCGGCGCCGAAGTGAAGATCCCGGCGCGCACCGTGCCGAAGTTCTCGGCCGGCAAAGGCCTCAAGGACGCCGTCAACTAAGCGCGTTTTATTTCAAAAAACCAGAAAAGCCGGGCTTGCCCGGCTTTTCATTTTTGGACACGTATCTCCCGATCGGAAGCTCCTCAAACTGTCGGGGCGTCGGCGCGCATCAGGCCCTCTTGCTTGAGATCGGCCCAGAGCGCTGCGGGGACTTTCGCATCCAGCAGCGACCGATTGCTCTCGACTTCGCCCGGGCGCTGACCGCCAGGGATGACTGAAACCACCGAAGGGTGCAACAGCGGGAACTGCAGGGCGGCTTCGATCAGCCTGATACCGTGGCGTTTGCAGACGGCCTCGATGCGCGTCACCTGGTCGATGACATCCTGCGGCGCTTCGGAATAGTTGTAATAGGCGCCGGGCTTCGGTCCGGTCGCCAGGATGCCGGAATTGTAGGGGCCGCCGAGAACGATGCCGATGCCGCGTTTTTGGCAAAGCGGCAGGAAAGACGTCAGCGCCTCCTGTTCCAGCAGCGTATAGCGCCCGGCAAGCAGGAACAGGTCGAAATCGCCGCGCTCGGCCAGGGCCTGCGCAACCTGCCACTCGTTGATGCCGCCGCCGAATGCCTTGATGGCGCCCTGGTCGCGCAAGGCGAGCAGGCCATAATAGCCCGAGCGCATGAACTCATCGATGCGCTGGTCGGATGCCTCCTTGCTGCCATGGGTGAAGATGTCGACATCGTGCACGAACAGGATGTCGATGCGGTCGACGCCCAGCCGCTCCAGCGAGGCCTCGAACGAGCGCATGACGCCGTCATAGCTGTAATCGTAGACCTCCTTGCGCGACGGCGTGTCGAAGAACTTGCCGATGCCGGTGCGTTCCTCTGGCGGGCAGGCGCGCATGATGCGGCCGACCTTGCTCGACAGCACATAGTCGTCGCGCTTCCTGGAGCGCAGGAACGGGTTGAGGCGCGTTTCCGACAGGCCGAGCCCATAGAGGGGCGCGGTGTCATAGTAGCGGCAGCCGGTCGCCCAGGCGGCCTCCAGCGTCGCGTTGGCGTCCTCGTCGGAGACCGCGCGGTAAAGATTGCCGAGCGGCGCCGTGCCGAAGCCCAGCTCCGTAAAGGTGATGCCGCCATTGCCGATGCGGTCGAAATTCCGTGTCTTCATGTCCTGCCCGTTTGCCTTGCTGATTTGTCTGACATGACACTATCATGCTCGTGGCTCGGCAAAAGCACCGCTGAGCGTTGGACACGCATTTTCGCGGTTGCTAGCATGAACGAAATCAAGCTGTTCCGGGGAAAAGCGTGATCGGGAATTGCCAATCTACTTCGATTGCCGGCACGGCGGGGGCGCCGCCGTGAACACCTCCGGCTCGCAGATGTTCAAGACCGCGCTCGACGAGCTTGGCGCGGTGTTGGCGCGCGTCGATGGCGACCGGATCGACGCCGCCTGCGGGATGCTGGTTGGTGCCAGGCAGGTCGTCGTCTATGGCTGCGGCCGCGAGGCCTTGCAGGTGAAGGGCTTCGCCATGCGGCTCTATCATCTGGGCCTGCCGGTTTCGGCCGTCGGCGACATGACCACGCCGCCGGTAGGGCAGGGCGACGTCTTCCTTGTCAGTTCCGGGCCCGGCGAAACCTCGACCGTACTCACCCTGATGCGCATCGCGCGTGAGGCAGGCGCGACCGTCCTACTCGTGACCGCCCAGGCGGGCGGCAGCGCCGCAAGCCTGGCCGATCTGACGTTGCTGGTGCCGGCGCAGACCATGGCCAACGACCAGGGATCGCAAAAGAGGTCGGTGCTGCCGATGGGCTCGGTTTTCGAGGGTGCGTTGTTCCTGCTGTTCGAGATCATGGTGCTGAAACTCAGGGAATTGACCGCGGCCTCGCCTGAAGCCATGCGCGCCCGCCACACCAACATGGAATAGATCATGCGCTATGAACTGATGCTGCCGCACCAGATCCGCAAGGCGATCGCGCAGAATTGGCCGGTCGCGCTGCCGCTCGGCGTGCTGGAATACCATGGCGAGCACATGGCTGTCGGCATGGACACGCTGGCCGTCATCAAGACGCTGGAACTGTTCGAACAGGAGAGCGAAATCGTCATCCTGCCGCCCTTCTACTATGGCGCGGCGAGCTATGCCGTGGCGCCGCCGGAAGGCAGCGGCTCGGTTCAGGTCGGCGGCAATCAACTGGCGCCGTTCGGCGAGGAGCTGTTCTACAGCCTGCTGCGTATCGGCTTTCGCAACATCCACGCCATCATTCATCACCAGACCGAGAATTTCGCCGCCGGCATGCCGACCGATCTCGCTTTCAAGACCGCCGGCAGACAGGCGATCTTCCGCTTCCTCGAGAAGCAGCGCGGCGAGGGCTGGTGGGGCTCCGAGACGATGGCCGACTACTATGCGGGGCACGCCGCGGGCGAGAATTTCTTCAACTGGGTGCAGGTGCATCCGCTGATGCCGGCCGCGATGAACGGCAAATATCCTTTCGACCATGCCGGCATCGGCGAGACATCGCTGATGCTGGCGCTATGTCCGGAGGCGGTGGATGCCGCGCGTTTCGAGGACAATACGGGCTGGTATACGGCGAGTGCCAAGGAGGCGTCAGTGGAGTTGGGGCAAAAGGGTGTCGCCATGATCATGGATCACCTCAGGGCGATCCTGAGGCGCTAACGCGGGTTCTTGCTTGTCCCCCTGTGGGAGAAGGAAAAAACGCTACTTCACCGCACCAGCCGTCATGCCCATGATCAGGTAGCGCTCCAGCGCGATGCCGATGACGGCAAGCGGCGCGATGGCGGCGGTGGCAAGGGCCGCCATCGACCACCAGTTGATGCCTTGCGAGCCCGTCTGGCTGGCAACCATGACCGGGATTGTCTTGGCGTCCGTCGAGGTCAAAAGGGCGGCGAAGAAATACTCGTTCCAGCACAGCACCATCGCCAGGATGAAGGCTGCCACCATGCCTGGCAGCGCGATCGGCATGACGATGCGGAAAAAGGCGCCCCAGATCGACAGGCCGTCGACGAGGGCTGCTTCCTCCAGCTCGACGGGGATGGAATTGAACTGGTCACGCATGATCCAGATGACGATCGGCAGCACCATCAGCGTGTAGAGCAGGATCAGCCCGATACGCGTATCGAGCAGCCCGACTTCGCGGTAGAGCACCAGGAACGGCAAGGCCAGCACCACCGGCGGCAGGATCAACTGCGACAGGAAGAAGAAGGAGATGTCCTCGTTCTTGAACCAGGCGAAATGGTAGCGATAGCGGGTCAGGCCATAGGCGGCGAGGCTGCCGATAATGATCGCCAGGCTCGACGCCCCAACCGAGGTGATGACCGAATTCATGAAGCGCTTGAGGAACTCGTCGCGCACGGTCGATGTCTGGAAGATCGAGTCCGGCGACAGGCCAAGCGATCGCCAGCCTTTCCAATCCGGCTGGAAGTCGACAAACGGGATCAGGTGGCCCTGGGTGACATCCACCGCCGTCTTGAACGACGTGGTGATGGTCCAATAGATCGGAAACAGGCAGATGAAGCCCCAGCAGGCGAGCGCGCCATAAATGAAGACGCGGCTGGCGACGAAGCTCGCCGGCGAGCGGATTTCGGATGCGACGTAGTCGGTGGTCTGAACGCTCATCTTGCCCTAATTCACATTGCGCACGAAACGGCTGGCGAATTTCAACAGCCAGGTCACGAACACCACGATGATGACGAGATAGGCCATCGCCAGCATGGTGCCGTAGCCGACATTCGAGCGGTCGCGGTACTCGCGGTAGATGAAGCTTGACACCGAATCGGTGGCGCCGCCCGGACCGCCCGAGGTGACCGTGATGATGATGTCGGCAAGCTTCAGCTTGAAGATGATGCGCAGGATCACCGCCGTTACCGACACCGGCAGCATCAGCGGGAAAGTGACCTGCCAGAAGGTCTGCCAGGCCGTGGCGCCATCGACACGTGCCGCCTCCAGCACCTCGCGCGACATCGCCTGCAGCCCCGCCAGCAGCATGATCATCATGAATGGAATGAAGGTCCAGGCGTCCAGCAGCATGATCGAGATGCGGGCGGTGATCGGGTTCGAGAAGAAGGCCGGGTCTTCCCAGCCGAGATGGCGCGCCAGCGTCGCCGCCGGTCCAAAGCGATATTCCATCAGCGACTTGCCGATCATCCACGACACCGCGACCGGCGACAGCATCAGCGGCATCAGGAACACCACCCGAAAAAATTTTCGGGCACGGATCTGCGCGTTGAGCAGCAGCGCCAGGCCAAAGGCCACGACATATTCGACCAGCACCGCCAGCACATAGAGCACCATGTTGAACAGGGCGTTGCGGTAGTAGGGGTCGGCGAGCATCTGCCAGAAATTGTCGAGCCCGTTGAACCTGCGACCGCTGAAGGAGCTGAGGTTCCAGTCGGTGAGCGCGATGTAGAAGCCGAACAGCGTCGGGAAGATCACCATGGCGATGGTGAACAAAAGGGCGGGCAGCAGGAAGAGCGCGCGCTGGCCGTCCTCGCCGCGTGTCAGAACCTGGCCGATGCCGATCGCCACGCCCCACAGCACATAGGCGTAGACCACGGGCCGCCATGTCTCAAAGCCGATCGTATCGACCTCGGTCTTGTAGAGGATCTGCAGCACGATCGTTGCCAGCAGGCCGAGCGTGGCAATCGCCATCAGCGCCCAGCCCAAACGCCGGCGGCCAGGCGGGATCAGATCATGGGGGGCGGCGTCTGCCGGCCACTGGGTCGCGGTCGAAGTCTGGTCAGCCACAAATTTCGCCCGTTTGGAAGGGAAGGCTGTGGTCCGGCGTTGCCGCCGGACCACGGTTCAAAGGGCAGCTTACATGCCGAGCGAGGCCTTGTAGAGCTTGACCTGCTTGTCACGGCCGATCTGGTCGGTGAGCTTCTCCCAGGCGGCTGCGATGGCGTCGGCGCCTTCCTGCGCCTTCATCTTGCCGGCGAAGGTGTTGGCCAGGATATCCTCGGCGGCGCTGTAGTACTGGAAGATGCCGGGGATGCGCGGCTCGATTGCCGCGTTGGGATGGTTGTAGCTGTCGCCTTCCGACTTCAGGTACGAGGTGATGAAAGCCTCGTCGTAGCCGGCCGCCACCCATTCGGGAATGTCGAAATGGGAGTTGCGATAGGGCTGGAAGCCCGACGGATACATCGCCGTCCAGATCGACAGGTCCTTGCCGCCGAGATGGGCGGCCGCCGACCATGCCGCCTTCTTCTTCTTCTCGTCGCTATCGACGCGGGCCATGACATAGACGCCCCAGCCGAGATAGGCGCAGTTGGGCGAATAGTTCGGGCCGCTGGCGAGCTTCTCCCACTTGCCGGTCTTGGAGTTGTAGACGTCGTCGGAGCCCGGCAGGATCGAGAAGCCGGTGACGTCGCCGATAACCGAGCTATCGTTGGTCTTGACG
>NZ_RZSJ01000324.1:0-6779 GCF_003998025.1 Mesorhizobium sp. M8A.F.Ca.ET.021.01.1.1 | reverse complement strand
GTTCATGACCAGCCTCGACCAGAATGTCGTGGTGACGGCGCTGCCGGGCATCAGCGAAAGCCTTGGCCGTCCGCCGAGCCAGCTCGGCCTGCTGATCACCGTCTACGTCGCCAGCCTGATCATCTCCATGCCGCTCGGCGGCTGGGCGGCCGATCGTTTCGGCCTGCGCAACGTCTATTGCTTCGCCTTGCTGGTGTTTGCCGCTTCATCGGCTCTGTGCGGGCTCTCGAACGACATCTGGACGCTGGTCGGCGCCCGCGCGCTGCAGGGTTTCGGTGGCGCACTGATGGGCACGCTCGGCCAGGTCGTCATCCTGTCGACCTTCCCGCGCAGCCGGACCTTGAAGATCAACATGTATATCTCGCTGGCCGGCCAGTCCGGGCCGCTGGTCGGTCCGCTCGTCGGCGGCGCGCTGACCACCTACATCTCCTGGCGCTGGATTTTCTTCATCAACGTGCCGTTCGCGCTCGCCGCCGCAATCCTTGCCGCCTCACTGTTCCCGACAATGACCAAGCCCGTGCGCACGCGGTTCGATTTTCCAGGCTTTGTGCTGGTCGGCAGCGGCATGGTGCTGCTGGTCTTCGGCATGGACTCCCTTGCGGCGAAAGACGCCGCCAGCGGCATGATCGCGGCCGAGCTTGCGCTGGCGCTCATCATCCTGACGGCCGCCTCCTTCTACTGCCTGCGCGTGCGCAATCCCCTGCTCGATCTCAAGCTCCTGCGCATCCGCACCTTCCGCATCTCCTTCCTTACCGGAGGCGGCCTCGACACGATCGGTCTCAGCTCCGTCGTCTTCCTGCTGCCGCTGATGTTTCAGCTCGGCTTCGGCATGAGCGCGGTGCAGGCAGGATCGCTGACCTTCGTGGCGGCGGTCGGCTCGGTGGGTATGCGTTTCTTCATGCCACGCCTTCTCAACCGTTTCGGTTTTCGCCGCGTGCTGGTCTTCAACACGCCCGTGGTTGCCGCCATGGTCGCGGGCTTCGCCTTGATCCAAGCAACGACCCCGGTCTGGATCACGCTCACCTACCTCTTCGTCTTTGGCGTCTTCCGCTCGGTGCAATGGGCTTCGACCGGCAATCTAGCCTATTCCGACATCGCGCCCGAGCAGCTCGCCCGCTTCAGCGCGCTCTATTACATCCTGTGGCAGCTGGCGGTCGCCATCAGCGTCGGCCTCGCGGCCGCGATGCTGTCGTTTCTCGCCGGCGGCGGGCCGGCCGTCGCCAGCGATTTCCGGATCCTGTTCGTGATCGAGGGCATCATCACGCTCTGCGCGCTGCTTGCCTATCTCAAGCTGACGCCGCAGGACGGCGCCCATGTCAGCGGCCACGGCGCGCACATGAATACGGAATAGCGGCCCTGCCCCGGTTGGCGGCCGAGACCTATTCGCTGAACGTCACCCATTCCTCGAGCGGCTCACGATCGGTGCGGAAGGCGTTCTCGGGCCTGGAAGTGTCTTCATAGCCGAGCGCCATGCCGCAGACGACGATCTCCTCGTCGGGAATGCCGAGCACCGGCCGGATCTGCCGGTGATAGGGCGCGAAGGCCGCTTGCGGACAGGTATGCAGACCCCTGCCCCGCGCCGCGACCATGATGTTTTGCAGGAACATGCCGTAATCGATCCACGAACCCTGGTTGAGCCGGCGGTCGATGGTGAAGATCATGCCGACCGGCGCATCGAAGAAGACGAAGTTGCGGTCGTGCTGGGCGCGCATCTTGTCGACCTCCCGGCGGCCTATGCCGAGTGCGCCATAAAGGCCGAACCCGTTGGCACGGCGGCGGGTGAGATAAGGCTCGAAGAACTGGGTGGGATAATAGCGATATTCGTCCCAGTCGGCTTTTTCCGCGCGGATGCCGGAGTTCATGATGGCATCCGTGATCCGCTGCTTGGTCCCGCCCTTGGTAACGTAGACTCGCCACGGCTGCATATTGGTGCCGGAGGGAGCGCGCGCCGCAACAGTCAGTATGTCACGGATCGTCTCGTCATCGATCATGTCGGGCAGAAATGCACGCACCGAACGGCGCGACATGATCGCGTCGTCGACGATCTCGGCATCAACCGTGATTCGAGCCTTCTTTTCCAGCATGGGCCGTCCCTTAGCCGTTGTGTCGATCGGACGTCCCCACTCGCCGCTCGCGGCGGAGCCTTTGCATGAACCGTCAAAATCCTGCAAGCAAATCTTAAGCATTGGTGAAAATCTACTTGATTTTTTCATGAGCTTGATTTCTCATGAAATTCGACTGAAAATTTTCATGAAGTGAGCGATTTGGTCTCCCCTACCGCACGAACATTACAGGGACCTGACGAGCGAGTCCTGGCCGGCGATATCAGGGCCTTGCGCCGGGTGCGCGGACTGACGCTGGCCGAGATCGCGCTGAAGCTCGGCCGCTCGGTCGGCTGGGTCAGCCAGGTCGAGCGCGGCCTGTCGACGCCATCGCTCAGTGATCTCCGGGCCTTTGCCGAACTGTTCGGCGTGCCGATCAGCCTGTTCTTCAGCCATGACGTACCCGTGGAGAGCGAGCGCGGCGTGGTGGTGCGCGCCGGCAAGCGCCGCACGCTTGGCACCAGCGAATCCGGTCTGGTGGAAGAGCTTCTGTCACCGGACCTCGGTGGTAGCTTCGAGATGGTGCGGTCGGTCTTCGCGCCGGGAGCGGAGTTGAAGAACGAGGCCCGCCGGCCGACCGAGGAGGCCGGATACATCGCGTCCGGGCAGTTCGACATCGAAATAGCCGGGGTCTGGCACCGGCTTGGCGAAGGCGACTCCTTTCGCTTCGAAGGCAAGTCTTACCGCTGGCGCAATCCGGGTAGCGAGCCGGCTGTTGTCATCTGGGTGGTTTCGCCGCCGGTCTATTGATTGATGAGTGGATGTCGCCGGAACCGTGCAGCGGTTTTGCGACGGCGACACGCATAAAAACAAAAAGAAAAGCGCGGCGCGCTTGAAGATTGGGAGAAGAACATGGCGGGTTTGCCGAGCACTGCGCGCGTGGTGATCATCGGAGGTGGCGTGGTCGGCACCTCCTCGCTCTATCATCTGGCCAAGGCCGGCTGGACCGACTGCGTGCTCCTGGAAAAGAACGAGCTGACCTCCGGCTCGACCTGGCATGCCGCCGGCAATGTGCCGACCTTCTCCTCCTCATGGTCGCTGATGAACATGCAGCGCTATTCGACCGAACTCTATCGGGGCCTCGCCGACGCCGTCGACTATCCCATGAACTACCATGTCACCGGTTCGCTCAGGCTCGCCCACACAAAGGAGCGCATGCAGGAGTTCCAGCGCGCCAAGGGCATGGGCCGCTATCAGGGCATGGACATCGACGTGGTCGGGCTCGACGAGATCAAGCGCCGCTATCCCTTCCTCGAAACGCACGAGTTGAAGGGCGCGCTCTACGATCCGAGCGACGGCGACATCGACCCGGCACAGTTGACGCAGGCGCTGGCCAAGGGCGCACGCGACATGGGCGCGAAGATCATCCGCTTCTGCCCCGTCACCGGCGTGCGCCGTGAGAAGGACGAGTGGGTGGTTGTAACGGCGCAAGGCGAGATCCGCTGCGAGATCGTCGTCAATGCTGCCGGCTACCGTGCCGCCGAAGTCGGCAGGATGTTCGGCCGCGAAGTGCCGATGATGGTGATGAGCCACCAGTACATATTGTTCGAAGAGATCCCCGAGCTCGCCGCCTGGTCGAAGGAACAGGGCAAGAAGCTGCCGCTGCTGCGCGACGTCGACACTTCATATTATCTGCGCCAGGAAAAGGCCGGCATGAATCTCGGCCCCTATGAGCGCAATTGCCGCGCGCATTGGGCCACCCACAACGATCCCATGCCGGATGACTTTTCGTTCCAGCTCTTCCCAGACGACCTCGACCGGCTGGAGCATTATCTCGCCGACGCCGTCGCCCGCGTGCCGATCTTGGGCACCGCCGGCCTGTCCAAGGTCATCAACGGCCCGATCCCCTATGCGCCGGATGGCAATCCGCTGATCGGCCCGATGCCTGGCGTCCCCAATGCCTTCGAGGCCTGCGTCTTCACCTTCGGCATCGCCCAGGGCGGCGGCGCCGGCAAGGTGTTGGCCGAATGGGTGACGCAAGGCCAGACCGAATGGGACATGTGGTCGTGCGATCCGCGCCGCTTCACCTCCTTTGCTTCCGCGCCGGACTATTGCGTGGCCAAGGGCATGGAAATCTACGGCAACGAATACGCCATCCAGTTCCCGCGTCACGCCTGGCCGGAAGGCCGCGACAGGAAACTGTCGCCGATCCACGATCGCATCAAGGCGCTGGGCGCCCGCTTCGATGCCTATAATGGCTGGGAACGCGCCACCTGGTACGCGCAGGACGGCGACGACATCTCCGAGGAAGCCACGCTGACCTTCCGCCGCGAGGGGCCCTGGCAGCAACGAGTCCGCGAAGAGTGTCTCGCGGTCCGCGACGCCGCCGGCATCCTCGACCTGCCCGGCTTCTCGCGCTTCAATCTCGAAGGCCCTGGCGCCGCCGAATGGCTGAGCCGGCAGGTAACCGGCCTAGTGCCGAAGCCCGGTCGCATCGGCCTGGTCTATTTCTCCGACGACAAGGGCCGCATCGTCACCGAAATGTCGGTGGTGCGCCATGGCGAGGAGTCCATGACGCTGATCACCGCGGCGGTGGCGCAGTGGCACGACTTCGAATGGCTGAAGTCGCACATGCCCGGGGATGCCGCGTTCAAGCTGATCGACCGGACAGAGGAATTCTCCACGCAGATCCTGGCCGGCCCCAATTCGCGAAAAATCCTTGCCGATGTCTGTGAAGCCGACCTGACCTTGCCATGGCTGACGCATCAGGAAACCAGGATCGCCGGCCGCTGGGCCAAGCTGGTTCGCGTCTCCTTCGCGGGCGAGCTCGGCTGGGAGATCCACACCAGGGTCGACGACACCGCCGCCATCTTCGATGCGATCTGTGCCGCCGGGCAGCACCACGGGCTGAAGCCGTTCGGCATGTACGCGCTGGATTCGCTGCGCCTGGAAAAGGGCTACCGCACTTGGAAGGGCGACCTGTCGACCGACTATTCGATCCTGCAGGGCGGGCTCGAGCGCTTCGTCAAATGGGAAAAGCCCGACTTCCGCGGCAAGGCGGCACTCCAGAACGAGAAACAGCAAGGCGTGAAGAAGCGCTTCGTCACGCTGGTGGTCGAAAATCCCGGCGATTGCGACGCGCCCTACATGTCGACGCTCTGGCACGACGGCCAGATCGTCGGTGAGACGACATCGGGTGGCTGGGGTCATCGTGTCGACAAATCGATCGCGCTCGGCATGCTGCGCGCCGACCTGAGCGAGCCCGGCACCTCTGTCGAGGTCGAGATCTTCGGCGACCGTTTCAAGGCGGTCGTGCAGCAGGACGAGCCGTTGTGGGATCCCAAGAACGAAAGGCTGCGCGCATGAAGCCGGTTATCCTCACCGATGGCGGCATGGGCCAGGAGCTGGTGCGGCGCAGCAAGTCCGAGCCGACGCCGCTGTGGTCGGCCAGGGTGCTGATCGACGAACCGGACCTCGTGCGCGGCCTGCATGCCGAATTCATCCGCGCCGGCGCCCGGGTCATCACCATCAACACCTATTCGGCGACGCCCGAACGCCTGGCGCGCGAGGGCGCGGAAGACCTGTTCAAGCCGTTGCAGAAGCGTGGCATCGACCTCGCCAGGCAAGCCCGCGACGAGGCCGGCGACGCGGCGATCGCCGGCTGCCTGTCACCGCTTTTCGGCAGCTACGCGCCGGCGCTGACGATCTCCTATCAGGATACGCTCGACATCTACCGCCGCATCGTCGCCGAACAGGCTGATGGCGTCGACCTGTTCCTGTGCGAGACCATGGCCTCTGCCGAAGAGGCACGCGCGGCGGTCACCGCCGCATCGGAAAGCGGCAAGCCCGTCTGGGTGTCATGGACGCTGGCCGATCACGGCACGCCACGCTTGCGCAGCGGCGAGACGATTGCGTCGGCAGCGGATGCGCTCGGAGGTCTGCCGGTGGCGGCGCGGCTGCTCAACTGCTGTCGCCCGGAAGCCATCGCGGCGGCCTTGCCGGAACTGGTCGAGCTCGGCGGCCCGGTCGGCGCCTATGCCAATGGCTTCACCTCCACCGAAGCACTCAAGCATGGCGGCACCGTGGACGTGCTGCATGCCCGCCACGACCTCGGTCCGGATGCTTACGCCGATCAGGCTGTCGGCTGGGTGGAAGCTGGAGCGGACATCGTCGGCGGTTGCTGCGAGGTCGGTCCCGCCCATATCGCCGCCTTGCGCGACCGGCTGCAACAGAACGGTTACGCGATCACGGGAGTCTTACATGCCTAAACCATCATCGCGCATTACCGGCATCGTGCCATCGGGCAAGGATGGCTGGGAGGTTCATTTCGCCGCCTGGAACCGCAAGGAGGCCGGCGAGGACATCATCATGCTGTCGGTCGGCGACCACGATTTCGACACGCCGTCGCAGACGATCGAAGCTTGTGTGGCAGCGGTCCGTGGCAGCAACCATCACTACACGCCGCTGCCCGGCCTGCCGCGCCTGCGCAAGGCCATGGCGGCGGCCTCCAGCGCCTGCACCGGCGTCGAGACGAGGCCGGAAGAGGTCATCGCCACGCCGGGCGGCCAGGCAGCACTTTACGCTGCCGTGCAAGCCGTGCTCGATCAGGGCGACCACGCCATCGTGGTAGCGCCCTACTATGCCACCTACCCCAACACGTTCAGTGCCGCCGGCGCTAGTTTCACCGTGGTCGAGACGCCGGCCGAGGATGGGTTCCAACCCCGCACGGACATGATC
>NZ_RZSJ01000323.1:0-6789 GCF_003998025.1 Mesorhizobium sp. M8A.F.Ca.ET.021.01.1.1 | reverse complement strand
GTGGCGACCACCGCGCCGCGCTCGTTGTCGGCCAGGTTCATCTGCTGGCGGATGTCGGGCGTGATGTCCATCAGGCCGAGGCCGATGGCCGGCGCGCGGGAGCCCTGTTCTGTCCCCGGCGCGCTGGAATCGCCGGTGGATGCCGTTTTCACATCGTCGCTGTTGCGGCCGACATCGACGGAAATCCGCATGGCCTTGCCCTTGCGCCAGACATCCAGTGTCTTCCTGGCACCCGGCGCGACGTCGGCGACAGCCCGCGACAGATCCTTGGGATCCTTGACGTCCTGTCCGGCGAAGCTGGTTATGACATCGCCGGTCTCGACACCGGCCTTGGCCGCGGGCGAGCCGTCATTGACCTGCGAGACCAAGGCGCCGGCGGGATGATCGAGCCCGATGGCGCTGGCCACGTCCGGGGTGACCGGCTGGATCTCGACGCCGAGATAGCCGTATTCGATGTCGCCACCCTTCATCAGCTTGGCAACCACCTTCTCTGCTTGGTCCGACGGAATGGCGAAGCCGACACCGACGCTGCCGCCATTCGGCGAATAGATCGCCGTGTTGATGCCGACGACATTGCCGCTGACATCCACCAGCGGGCCGCCGGAATTGCCGTGATTGATCGGCGCGTCGATTTGAATGAAATCGTCGAACGGCCCGCTGTGCAGGTCACGGCCACGCGCCGAGACAATGCCGGCCGTGACCGTGGTGCCGATGCCGAACGGATTGCCGATCGCCAACACCTGGTCGCCTGTCATGAGCTTGTCGGAGTCGCCCCATTTCACGGTCGGCAGCGACTTGCCGGCCTTGATCTTCAGCACCGCGAGATCGTTCTTGGCGTCGTGACCGACCAGCTTGGCCGGAAGCTCCGTGCCGTCGTCGAGCGTGACCTTGATCGAGGAGGCGCCGTCGACGACGTGGTTGTTGGTGACGATGGTGCCGTCGGCGCTGACGATGAAGCCCGAACCGAGCGCCTCGGCGCGCTGCGACTGCTGTTGCTGCGGAGGCGTCTTTGGACCAGGCATGCCCTGATCGCCGAAGAACTGGCGGAAATAGTCGTCGAAGGGCGAATTGCCGCCAAAGGGCGAACTCTCAGGCGAACCTTCGCTCATGGCATCCGGTTGCGCCTTCATGACTGTCGTGACCGTGACGACAGCGGGCTTGGTCGAAGCCACGATGGGCGCGAACGATCCGTTCGGAGCCGTTATCCCTGCGACAGGGGTCTGCGTCGTCGCAGCGACGTTGCTCAAGCCGCCATTGCCGGCATTTTGAGCGAGGGAGACGACGGCGGGGGAGATGATCAGCGCGGCGCCCAGCAGGGCGGCGACGCGATGCCTACGAAGAATACCAAGAGGTGACATGGTCGTTCTGTCCGGGCGAGGGTTGATCCGGCGCCTCGGGCGGCTCTTGGGAGAAGGCGCCCGTCAGCGTGTCGACGGCCGGGATGGCCTGTCTCGCCGTACATGGCGGCCGGCCGGATCGACACGAGGTATCTAGGGTGCCGAATGGCCCGAATTAGGGTTTTTGCCCGACCTTACGAAGATTTAATTCAGAGCGCGCTTACGGATCGCAGATAGGCCGACGCGATTTCACGCATGCGCTTGCCGTCGAAACTCGGGCCGTGGCCGCCATGGCCGATGCGGATCGGCAGGTCGAGCAGGCGCCGCATCGTGCTGGCATAAGCGCCCCTGTCGGAATCCGGCAGATCGTCGATCAGCGTGTCGTCATAGATGGCGTCGCCACTAAAGAACAGGCCATCGGCCTCGTCGAAAAGCGCGATCGAATCCGGCGAGTGGCCGGGAAGGTGCAGCACGCGAAATTGCCGGTCGCCGAGGTCGACCACGTCGCCCTCGTCAAGGGTCCGCGTCAGCGGCGCCGATGGGATCTTGTAATCCGCCGACTTCCAACCCGGCTCGGGCAGCTTCGAAACCGCGCCCTCGAGATCGTGAAACATGTAGGCGTAGGTCGCGGCCTCATCCATGCTCTCGAATTGCGCCGCGCTCATCCTTGGCCCGGCCCGCAGCGGAAATTCGTGCAGCGAGCCGACATGGTCGAGGTGGATATGGGTGGCGACGACCAGAAGCGGCTTGCCTGCGGGCGTCTCTATCTGCGGCGCCAGTGGACAGATGCCCATGCCGGTGTCGACCAGAAGGTCGGCGTCGCGACCGGTGAAATGCCAGATGTTGGCGCGCACATAGTCGTGCACGAACGGCTCGGTCAGCATCATCGTCCTGTCGTCGACGATGCGCTTGCTGAACCAGTTTTCCATCAGGCGGGACCGGGCATTAATTCCAAGCCCAAGATCAGACGAACGGTTTTCCGACCTTGTATTTTTCCGGCACCAGCCGCTTGAGATAGGCCATGCCGGTCTCGGACAGTTGGTTGGCGTCGGACTTCATGAAATCGTCGGGCATGTGCCGGGTCTTGCCGGCGACGTTCTTCAGCGGCACCTTCTTCAGCACTATTTTGCTGCCATCATACTGCAGCGCGACCGAGCCGCCGCCCTGTTCGGCGACGCCGACGGCGAAGGCGCCGGCATCGAAGGCCTCCTGCGCGTCGACCGCGCTGATGGCGCCGACATAGCCGCGCGGCATGTAGCCGAGTGCGTCGACGCGGGCGCGCTTGCCCGGCAGCCCTTCGGCCAATGCCCGTTCGAGCGCCGCAGGCAGGTCGCTGCCCGACAATTTGACGTTGCCGTGCTGGTCGCGTTCGAGCTTGTCCGCCGGCACCAGGCTTTCGACCAGCGCCTTGCCGTCGGCGGTGCTGACGCCTTCCGACACGGCGACGATACAGCGCTTGTGGCGGTCGAGCGTGGCGCGCACGTCCTCGATGAAGCCTGCGGCGGAGAACGGCCGCTCCGGCACGTAGACGAGATGCGGGCCGCTGTCGGGGTCGAGCTGCCAGGCCGCGGCGGCCGCGGTCAGGAAGCCGGCATGCCGGCCCATGACGATGCCGACATAGATGCCGGGCAGCGCGCGAAAATCGAGGTCGACCGACAGGAAGGCGCCGGCGACGAATTCGGCCGCCGAGATGAAGCCCGGCGTATGGTCGTTTTCCTCGAGATCGTTGTCGATGGTTTTCGGCGCATGGACGAAAGCGATCTTGCCGCCGGCGGCATCGGTCAGGATCTGCTGCGTGCCCGAGGTGTCGTTGCCGCCAATGTAGATGAAGGCGTCGGCGCCCGCCTTCTGCAGGCCCTTCAGGATGACCTCGCAATAGGCAGCATCCGGCTTGTCGCGCGTCGAGCCCAGTGCCGCGCTCGGCGTTCCGGCAATCAGCCGCAGCCGGTCCTCGGGAATGGCCGAAAGGTCGACATAGTTGCCGTCACGAATGCCGCGCACGCCGTGGATCGAGCCCAGCACCTTGGCGCCGGGATGTCGCTTGCGGATCTCCAGAGTGGCGCCCACCACCGTCTGGTTGATGACGGCGGTAGGACCGCCGCCCTGCGCGATAACAAAAGTTCCGGCCATTCCTGACGTCTCCCGAGGTTTTCAAGGCACCTTGGCCTGTCTTCTCGCCTCGCGCAACGGAAGAGTCTGGCGGCCGCAAAACGTGGCCACGATCACATGACGACGACGGGGTTTTTCTTCGATACCCGGCTGTAGAGGTCGATGATGTCCTGGTTGATCAGGCGCACGCAGCCCGACGACATCGCCTGGCCGATGCTCCACCATTCGGGCGAGCCGTGGATGCGGTAGCCGGTGTCCTTGCCATCCTGGTAGATGTAGAGCGCGCGGGCGCCAAGCGGATTGGTGAGGCCGCCGGGCTGGCCGCCCTGCCACTTCACCAGTTCCGGCTTGCGCTGGATCATTTCGGGCGGCGGCGTCCAGGTCGGCCATTCGCGGCCGTACTGGATGTTGGCCCGGCCGGACCAGCGGAACCCGTCCTTGCCGATGCCGACGCCGTAGCGGATGGCGTCGCCACCCGGCTGGACGAGATAGAGCATGCGCTCCTTGAGATGCACGACAATCGTGCCGGGCGCCTCGCCTGTCGTGTCGACGACGATCTGGCGGCGGAATTCCGGCTTCACCTTGAGATAGGGCACCTCGGGCACGTTGAAGCCGTTGTCGGTCAGCGCGGCATACATGACGTCGGCGCTGGTGATGTTCTTGTCGACGCTGATCGAGGGCCGGATCGGCACCGACCCGGTGACCGTATCGTCGAGCTGGAGCGCCGGCAGGCCGCCGCCACCCGAAGTCGAGCAGCCGGCGACGCCGAGCAGCGCCAAGGCGCCCGCCCCGGACAGGACGGCGCGGCGGGAGAGGAGAAGATCGGTTTCGATTGCGTCGCCGTTTCGCGGCGGCGTCGGACCTTGCGGCAACTCACGCATATACCCAAACCCTACGCTGTCGGCGGGAAGCACGGTCCGGCCGGATAGCGGGCATTTTCATCATTCATGGTTGATAAAGCGTGAATGCCTTGCGCTGCTTGCGTTTGCGCATTGCCGGAAACGCCGTTCCGCCCTCCCGGCGACCGTCATCCAGTGTCAGGCACAAAATCACCCCTGTCAGGTCACAATCCCGGCGCTGGTGTTTCCTACCTCTCCCGATGATCAGCGAGGGGCCTCCATGTGCAAGACGTTAAAAACCGACATCAAGCTTTTTGCCGCTGCCATTGTCGCGGCCGCCACGGTTCTCGGTGCCAATGTCAGCCTGGCCGATATCGTGAGCACGCTGGGCGGCGCGAACTGACACCGGGCTGCCGCTGGCGCAATTGATGTCGTAGTCCATAAGGTCGTACCGGTTGCCCGACCGGAATGCGCAAAAAACAAAGATTCGGCCCTTTACATTTTTCGGGACCCAAGGATTTATCCTCTTCTTTGAGCTCAAAGGAGACGAGCATGTCCTTCGAAAACTGGGCCGCCTTCGCTGCCGCGTCGACCATCCTCCTTGTGATCCCGGGTCCGACCATCCTTCTGGTCGTGTCCTATGCGCTGGGCCAGGGCTGGCGCACCGCTTTGCCGATGGCCGTCGGCGTGGCGCTCGGCGACTTCACCGCCATGACCTTGTCGATGCTGGGCATCGGCGCGCTGCTGGCGGCTTCCGCTGGTGTTTTCACCATCCTGAAGCTGATCGGCGCCGGCTATCTGATCTATCTCGGCGTGAAACTGTTCCGCGCCGGCGGCACGCTGA
Organism: Mesorhizobium sp. M8A.F.Ca.ET.021.01.1.1; assembly: GCF_003998025.1. Lineage (NCBI taxonomy): Bacteria > Pseudomonadati > Pseudomonadota > Alphaproteobacteria > Hyphomicrobiales > Phyllobacteriaceae > Mesorhizobium > Mesorhizobium sp. M8A.F.Ca.ET.021.01.1.1. The sequence continues at coordinate 1,660 of NZ_RZSJ01000323.1, read as the reverse complement.
GGGCCGAACCGCGCACCGACGCGGTGTCGTCGGCCAAGATGATGGCGCATGCCTGGCTGGTCACCGCGCTCAACCCGAAGAGCATCACCTTCTTCGTTGCGTTCCTGCCGCAGTTTCTCGACCGGCATGCCAGTTTCTGGACGCAGATGCTGGTTTTCGAGACGACCTTCCTGGCGCTCGCCTTCGCCAACGCCTTCGGTTACGCGCTGATCGCGGCACGCGCCCGCAACGTGGTGCGCAATCCCAGGGCGATCCGCATCTTCAACCGCACCGGCGGCACGCTGCTGGTCGGCGCCGGCATCGCCACGGTGGCGATGCGGTCCGGCAATTGAGAAAGCAGGCGCGGCCAAGGCGTGTTGAGATTCAGGTCAGGCTGGCACTAGCTGAACATCAGCACAGCTTGCTTCACCATTTGACGCTGAAGCCCAGATTGCCCTCGAGGATGCGGCGTTTGTCGCCGTCAAGGTTGGTGGTGTAATCGCCGGTGGCGAAGATGCTGACCTTGTCCGTCACCTTGGCGACGATACCGCCGCCGAACTCGAACGAGGTCGACCTGCCCTCGGTCGAGATGTCGGTGGTGTCGAAGCTGACACGGTCGGTGCCGCCGAAATCATGCCAGATATTGGCCTTGAGATAGGGCTGCAGCGCTATGCCGTTGACAGAAGCCTCGCCCTGCAACCGAGCGCCCAGCCGGCCGGTGACGCTGCCGTCGCTATCGAATGAGACCGACGAGAAACGGTCCTTGGTATCGTCGAGCGACAGATGCTGCCAGATCAGTTGCGCCTGTGGTTCCAGCGTCCAGCCCTGCGCCAGCGCCATGGGATAGCCGCCCTCCAGCGAGGCGGTGACACCTGTTCCGCCAATGTCGATGCCAACGTCGCGCGACGACGTCGCGTCGCCGCCGAAGAAGGTGGCCATGAGCACCCCGTCGAGGTACCAGCCGCCCTGGCCGATGCGGGTCCAGTAGCCGCCGACGCTGGTGCCGCTGACATCGAGCCCGCCCACGGACAGATCATTCTGCCCCAGAGCCTGGCCGCGCACGTCACCCTTCATGCTGGCATAGGCGACGAAGAGGCCGGCGCGATCGAAGCCGCCCGAAGCGGTTTCGCGGCCGAAGACGTCGAAGCCCGCCTGCAGGCCGAACAAGGTGCCGTCGAAAGACGACGACACCGTTCCCGACCAGCCCATTTTGGCGTCCTGGCCGTAGATGCGGCCCCAGACAGGCGACAGCTCGGCGTTCGACAACAGACTCTGTTCGCCGCGCCGCTCGTGGAAGGTGCCGAGCGTCGTCATCGCAAGGTGCTCGGCCACCGGCGGCAAGGCCGAATAGGTGGGCACCTCGATGCGGTAGAGCAGGATCGTCTCGCCGGCAGCCGGCGTCGGCAGGTCCGGAACGGCGGTCGGCACCACCGGTGGTGGCGGTGGTGGATCAGCCGGCGGCGCTGGCGGCGGTGGCGGCGGCGCCTCGGGTTCGGGGTCGCTCGCCTGCACCGGCGGTGTCGAATCGACCGGCGGATTGTTGATGTCGCCATCGGTCGGCACCGGCACCGGCGGCAACTCGGACGGCGGCGGCGGCGGCTCGGACGGCGGCGGCTCCGGCTCTGGTTGCTGCGTCGGTTCGAGCGCCGACGGCCCGGCGGCCGGTGTTGCCGGTGTGTTC
>NZ_RZSJ01000322.1:0-6812 GCF_003998025.1 Mesorhizobium sp. M8A.F.Ca.ET.021.01.1.1 | reverse complement strand
GGTCTGTGCCGCCGTGAACACCACGTCGGCGGTGCGGGCGGCGAGGTCGCGGCCGACGTCGGAAGCGCCGGCCTGGACCATGACAGGCGCGCCTTGCGGCGAGCGCGGCAGATCGAGCGGATCGCGGACCGAAAAACTCTGTCCGTCATGGCCTGCCTTGCCGCGCCACAACCCTGTCACCGCCTCGGCGAACTCGCGCGCCCGCTCATAGCGGTCGGCATGAGGCTTGAGGCCGGCTGCGCCGAAATTGGCGGCTTCGATCTGACTGGCCGAGGTCACCAGGTTCCAGCCGGCCCGGCCGCCGCTCAGGTGATCGAGCGAGAGGAAGGTCCGCGCCAGGCCGTAAGGTTCGTTGTAGCTGGTCGACGCGGTGGAAACGAGGCCGATGCGGCTGGTCTGGACAGCCAGCGCCGAAAGCAGGCTGATCGGCTCGAAGCCGATCGAGCGCGACGTCTGGCTGGCAATGTCGACATTGGCCTCGCGCAGGCCGGCGGCGTCCTCGCAGAAGATCATGTCGAACTTCGCCGCTTCAGCCGTGCGCGCCAGCGCCATGTAGTGATCGATGTCGATGCCAGCTTTCACATGCGCCTTCGGATGGCGCCAGGCGGCGATGTGATGGCCCGTCGCCCACAGGAAGGCGCCGAGCTTCATTTGCGCGGTCATTGGTCACCTCCGCCGGCAAGGCCGAGATGCGAGCGCAAGGTGGTGCCGGGATGGTTTTCTCGAAGCAGCCCGCACCGCCGCAACTCCGGAAGAACACGATCGATCAAATCGTCGAACACCGAAAGCTGCGCCGGCAAGCGGATGTTGAAGCCGTCGCAGCTCTTAGAGAAGGATTTTTCTTCCAGCCTGTCGGCCAGCCCGCTGACGCCGTCAGCGGTGAGCGAGATATCAGCCAGTATCTTCACCGCATCCGGCTCGCGCCCACAGGCGGAAACCCGGCGCTTCAAATCACCATGACACGCCTTGTCTTCTGCCGCCGCCCGTTCGTCCAGCAGAACGACATCGGCGGTGCGGGCGGCAAAGTCGAGGTCGCCTTCGGTGAGATCGGACAGCACCAGCACCGGCGCGTCCTGCGGCGACCGCGCGACATTCAGCGGCCCGCGCACGGAGAAGAACTCGCCCTTGTGGTCGAGCAGGTGCATTCCTTGCGGATCATGGAAGCGGCCGCCGTCCCTGTCGAACAGCAGCGCGTCCGCGTCCCAGCCCTGCCAGAGCCCTTGAACGATGCCGATATATTCCTCCGAGCGGCGGCGAAAATCATCGGCTGAAAACCCGTCGGGCCGGCTGAAATTGGCGGCCTCTCGCGGTGTCTGCGCCAGCGTCGCGTTCCAGCCCGCGCGGCCATGGCTGATCATGTCGAGCGAGGCAAAGCGGCGCGCGAGATTGTAGGGCTGGTGAGCGATCGTCGAGGCGCTGGCGACGAGACCGATCTTTTCGGTCACGGTCGCCAGCGCGGCGATGAGAGTGGTCGCCTCGAACGGACTGCTCGGCGCGGCGCCATGCGGCGCGGAGTCGTCGAGGATGATCATGTCCAGCCCCGCCGCCTCGGCCTCCCGGGCGAAGCCGGCCAGATCGCTGAAAGTGAGCGCTTGCCCGGTTGCGAGGGCAATGTTGAGCGAAGCGGCCAGATGCGTTGTGGCGCCGTCGGTCATGGATGGTTCCTGGGGGAAGGCATGCGGGAACTATGTTCGCCGCATGCCCCAATGGCAACCGCTGGCGCTGGGCCAACCGCCGGCCATGTGCCGGCCAGCAGTCACGTTTCGGCTGGCTCTCAAACACCTCGAAAATTAGCTGAAACATCCGCCGCGTCGTCATCCACGGGCGGAGCAGCCGCGAAGCGGCGTCGCGCAGACCCGAGGATCCATGCCGCGGCGTCAAGGCGCTGCCACGGTGCAGAATTCTGCTCCGTTGCACTTTACGGCGAAAGTCACGGAATGGGTCCTCGGGTCTGCGCTCCGCTTCGCGTCGCTCCGCCCGTGGATGACGAAGTCGCGGGCCTTCGGCCGATCCCGTAGCAACGCGACCGCCCCTCACTTGCCCGCCAGAATGTCCTTGATCAGCCTTTGGCAACGCTCGGCCATGAAGTCGAGCAATAGCCGCACCTTGGGATCCTGCAGCTTCTTGTGCGGATAGACGGCGGCGAACTGCACCGGCGTTGGCGGGGTGCTGGTCAGGATCACTTTCAGCCGCTGGTCGCGGATGAACGGCTCGACCTCGAAGCGCGGTTTGTTGATGATGCCGCGCCCCGACAGCGCCCAGCCGGTCAGCACGTCGCCATCATCGGTGTCATAGGGCCCATGCACCTCGAATTTCTGCGGGCCGGTGGGCGTTTGCAAGGTCCAGACATATTCGCGCGCGCCGGAATAGCGCAGCATCAGGCAGTCATGCTTCCTGCCGATCAGCTCCTGCGGCTCCGTCGGCTCGCCGCGCGCTTCCAGATATTTGGGTGCGGCGACCAGCACGCGCTCGCATTCCATGATGCCGCGCATCCTGAGGCTGGAATCCTCGATGATCCCTAACCGGAAGGCGACGTCGATGCCTTCCTTCATGATGTCGACATTGTGGTCCGAGAGCCTCAGCCGCACCTCGACGTCAGGGTATTTGTCGTGAAAATCGGGAATGCCCGACGCCACCAGCCGGCGCCCGAGGCCGAGCGGTGCGGTGACGCGGATGGTGCCACGCGGCTGGCCGGACAGCGCCGAGACGGCCGCTTCCGCCTCGGTGATCGCCTCCAGCACCTGCTTGGCGCCGGAATAGAAAACAGTGCCGTGCTCGGTCGGCATCAATTGCCGGGTGGTGCGGTTGAACAGCCGCACGACGAGATGCTTCTCCAGTTCCTTGATGCGGTTGGAGGCGACCGCCGGCGAAATGCGCATGTCGCGGCCGGCCGCCGACAGATTGCCAAGCTCGACGACGCGGACAAAGACGGCGATGTTGTCGAGATAGGCCATGCGGATCGGCACCCTTCACCGGTTTGCGGTGATCAACCTAGTATTTTCCATTTTTTTTTGAAAGTCATCGTACACCTCGCCTCTTTTCGTTTGCGCCCCACACCGTAAAGTCATCGGATCGGCAGGGACGATTTCAATGATGGATTTCGCGATTTTCTGGGACTGGCTGAGCTTCGCCGTGCGCTGGCTGCACGTCGTTACCGGCATCGCCTGGATCGGCTCGTCCTTCTACTTCGTCGCGCTCGATCTTGGCCTGCGCCAGCGGCCCGGCATGCCGGTCGGCGCCTTCGGCGAGGAATGGCAGGTGCATGGCGGCGGCTTCTACCACATCCAGAAATACCTGGTGGCGCCGGCCGAGATGCCCGAGCACCTGACCTGGTTCAAATGGGAATCCTATGCCACCTGGCTGTCCGGCTTCGCCATGCTGTGCGTGGTCTATTACGCCGGAGCCGATCTGTTCCTGATCGATCCCAATGTGCTGCCGATGTCGGTGCCGGTGGGCATTCTGTTGTCGATGGCCACGATCGGCGTCGGCTGGGTGGTCTATGATCTCCTGTGCCGCTCGCCGCTTGGCAAAAGCGACACCGGCCTGATGCTGGTGCTCTATTGCGTGCTGGTCTTCATCGCCTGGGGGCTGACGCACCTGTTCACCGGCCGCGCCGCCTTCCTGCATCTGGGCGCGATCACCGCGACGATCATGTCGGCCAATGTCTTCATGGTCATCATTCCCAACCAGAAGATCGTCGTCGCCGACCTCATCGCCGGCCGCAAGCCTGATCCGAAATACGGCAAGATCGCCAAGCAGCGCTCGCTCCACAACAATTATTTGACGCTGCCGGTACTGTTCCTGATGCTGTCGAACCACTATCCGCTGGCATTCGGGACTGAGTTCAACTGGGTCATCGCCTCGCTGGTGTTCATCATCGGCGTCCTCATCCGCCACTATTTCAACACCGTGCACAAGCGTGCCGGCAACCCGCACTGGACGTGGCTCGGCGCCCTTGTCCTGTTCATCATCATCATCTGGCTGTCGACCGTGCCGAAGGTGCTGACCGGTGAACCGAAGGTGTCCGCCTCGGCGCAGGTCTATATCGCCTCGGCGCATTTCCCGGCGGTGCGCGACACCGTTCTCGGCCGCTGTTCGATGTGCCATGCGGCCGAGCCGGTCTATGAAGGCATCTATCATGCGCCCAAGGGCGTGATGCTCGACACCGACGCCGGCATCGCCGACCATGCCCGCGAGATCTATCTGCAGGCCGGCCGCAGCCACGCCATGCCGCCGGCTAATGTCAGCCAGATCACCGACAAGGAACGGGCGCTGCTGGTCGCCTGGTTCGAAGGCGCGGGGAAATAAGCATGACCTCGACACTTCTGCGCGGCCGCACCCTGTCCTTCGTGCGCTGGCCGCAAACCATCGACGATCACTCAGCCTGGCGCTACGAGGAGGATGGCGGCCTGCTGATAAGCGATGGCAGGATCGTTGCATCAGGCGCCTATGCCGATGTCGAGAAACAGGCCGGCGAGGGCGTCAAAAAGATCGACCATCGGCCGCATCTGCTGCTGCCGGGTTTTATCGATACGCATGTGCATTTCCCGCAGATGCAGGTCATCGCCTCCTATGGCGCCGAACTGCTCGACTGGCTGAACACCTACACCTTTCCCGAGGAAACCAAATTCGCCAACGCGCAGCATGGCCGCCGCATCACGCGGCTGTTTCTTGATGAAACGGTGCGCCACGGCACAACGACGGTTGCCGCCTACTGTTCGGTGCACAAGGCCTCGGCGGAAGCCTTCTTCGCCGAGTCGCACGCGCGCGACATGCTCAACATCGCCGGCAAGGTGATGATGGACCGTAATGCGCCCGAAGGCGTGCTCGACACGCCGCAGACCGGCTATGACGACACCAAGGCGCTGATCAAGGAGTGGCACGGCAAGGGGCGGCAGCACTATGCCATAACGCCGCGCTTCGCCATCACCTCCTCGCCGGAGCAGATGGAGATGGCCGGCGCGCTGTGCCGCGAACATCCCGACCTGCACATGCAGACGCATCTGTCGGAAAATCACGGCGAGATCGCCTTCACGCAACAGCTTTATCCCTGGTCGCGCGACTACACCGACGTTTACGAGCACTATGGGCTGCTGGGCAAAAAGAGCCTTTTCGGCCACTGCATCCATCTGTCGGAGCGCGAGGCGGACGCGCTGGCGGACAGCGGTTCGGTGGCCGTGTTCTGTCCAACCTCGAACCTGTTCCTCGGCTCGGGCCTGTTCGACTACCAGCGCTTTCGCCGCCGCGACAAGCCGTTGCGCATCGCGGCCGCCACCGATGTCGGCGGCGGCACCAACTATTCGATGCTTCGCACCATGGACGAGGGCTACAAGGTGATCGCGCTGAACGGCGAGAAGCTCAACCCTTTCCAGTCCTTCTGGCAGATCACGCGCGGCAATGCCGAGGCGCTATCTGTCGTCGAGAAGATCGGCACGCTGGAGGAAGGCACCGATGCCGACATCGTCGTGCTCGATGCGAGGGCAACGCCGGCCATGCGGCTCAGGATGGAAACGGTCGAGACGCTGGCGCGGGAACTGTTCCTGCTGCAGACGCTGGGCGATGATCGAGCCGTGCGCGAGGTCTATGTCGCGGGGCGGGCGGCCAAGAGCGACATCGCAATTTAGCGCTGCGGTGTGTTGCCTGCTTGACCCGGCGGCAGCCATCGGTCAAAGCGTGCGGCGAAGTTGACAGGGGAACGACATATGACCGTTGCTGACGACATCACTCTGATCAAGAAACAGGAAGAGACCCTTGTCTTCACGGCCTTCGACGAGGCCGTCGCCTTCAAGCTCGGTTCGGCGATCCGTGACCGCGCGCTGGCTGAGAACCTGCCCGTCATCGTCGACATCAGGACTTTCGACCGGCCGCTCTTCTATGCCGCCATGCCGGGGTCGAATGCATCCAATCCCGACTGGGCGCGGCGCAAGATCAATGTTGTCAAGCGCTACCTCAAAAGCACCTACCGTCTGGTTCTGGAGCAGCAGCGTCCCGACCGCACCTTCAAGCTCGGCGAGGGGCTGGATATTGCGGACTACGTGCTGGCCGGCGGCGGCTTCCCGGTCGCGGTCAAGGGTGCCGGTGTCATCGGCGTGATCGCGGTGTCCGGCCTGCCGGAGCGCCAGGATCATGGCGTGGTGGTCGATGCGCTGTGCGATCACCTGGGCATAGACAGGCGCAAGCTGGCGTTGTCCGCGGACCCCGAATGACCGTGCCCGATCCCAAGGTTTTTCTTACCTCGATCTTCAATGCCGCCGTCGCCGCCGCCGATCCGGAGCGCACCATCCGCGACCATTTGCCGGCCAGACCCAGGGGCCGCACCATCGTCATCGGCGCCGGCAAAGGCTCGGCACAGATGGCGGCGGCCTTCGAGAAGGTCTGGGACGGCCTGATCGAAGGGCTGGTCGTCACCCGCTACGGCTATGGCGCCAGATGCGAGCGCATCGAGATCATCGAGGCCGCGCATCCGGTGCCGGACGCCGCCGGGCTCGAAGCCTCGCGGCGGCTGCTGGAGAAAGGGCAAGGGCTGACAGCGGACGACCTGGTCGTGGCGCTGATTTCCGGCGGCGGTTCGGCCCTGCTGCCGTCTCCGGCCGCCGGCCTGACGCTGGCCGACGAAATTGCCGTCAACGAGGCGCTGCTTGCTTCCGGCGCGCCGATCGCGGCGATGAACACCATCCGCAAGCATCTCTCCGCCATCAAGGGTGGCCGGCTGGCCGCTGCCGCATGGCCGGCCAAGGTGGTGTCGCTGGTTGTCTCCGACATCCCCGGCGACAATCCGGCCCTGGTGGCGTCCGGCCCGACCGTTCCCGACA
>NZ_RZSJ01000321.1:0-6837 GCF_003998025.1 Mesorhizobium sp. M8A.F.Ca.ET.021.01.1.1 | reverse complement strand
ACTCCGGTCGAAGCCAGGAAAACCTCGCCTGGCCTGCAGCCCGCGGCCTTCGCCGCCGCTTCGCCCGTCATCGCGGTGGACTCGCGGCCCTTCTTGCCGGTGAACGCGTTGGCGTTGCCGGAATTGACGACCAGCACCCGCGCCTGGCCGGCGCCAAGGTTCTGGCGGCAGAAATCGACCGGCGCCGAGGGGCATTTCGACTTGGTGAACACGCCGGCGACCGCGGTACCGGCGTCGAATACCATGGCCAGCAGGTCGGTGCGGTTCTTGTACTTTATCCCCGCTTCGGCGGTGGCGATGCGCACCCCTTCGATTTCCGGCATTTTGGGGTATTTCTTCGGCGCGAGCGGCGAAATCGTCGTGGACATGGAGACCTCGGGCGGGAAAATCGCAAGGGGAAGGCCGGTTTGCCCGATACGGCGCGCGGGCGCAAGCGCGTTTTCGTCGCTCCGGCCAGGGACAAACCCGGTCAGGATTAAGCTTGCATTTCAAATCCGTTGGCATCGCCGGGGTCCGTGGCGCTATGATCTTCCCCATGGGCAGGCTTGCGATCCTCGCTTGGGCATTTCTCGGACTTCTGTTGCTGCGCGCCGACGCCGAGCCGGGGCGGCGCGTCGCGCTCGTCATCGGCAACGGTACCTATGCCGAGGCCGGCACGCTGGCCAATCCGGTCAACGACGCGCTCGACATCGCCGACAAGCTGCGTTCCATCGGCTTCGAGGTCATCGAAGGCAACGACCTCGGCAAGCGCGAGCTTGAACACAGCATCGGCGAGTTCTCCGATGCGCTCGAAGGTGCCGGCGTCGGGCTTTTCTACTATGCCGGCCACGGCCTTCAGGTCGACGGCCGCAATTACATCGTGCCGGTCGACGCCAGGCTCGACATGCCGGTGAAGCTGCAGCTCGAAGCCGTGCCGATCGACGAAGTCCTCGACATCATGGAACAGCAGACCAAGGTCAGCCTGGTCTTCCTCGATGCCTGCCGCAACAACCCGTTTGCCCGCAGCCTGAGCCGCACCGCCACCACCCGCTCGGCGACGGCGCTGGCGGGTCTGGCGCAGTTCGATTCGACGCGCGGTTCCTTCATCGCTTTTTCGACCGCGCCAGGTGCTGTCGCCATGGACGGCAGCGGGCGCAACTCGCCCTTCGCCCAGGCCCTGCTGCGCCACATCGCCGAACCCGGCCAGAGCATCAACGACATGATGATCGCGGTGCGCCGCGACGTGGTTTCGCAAACCCGCGAGGCCCAGCGACCGTGGGAACAGGGATCGCTGCTCGAACGCTTCGAATTCGTGCCGGGCAAAGGACCGGTGAAGGCCCCGGAACCGGCGGCCGCAGCCGCGCCCTCGACGCAAGTGGCTGCGCTCGAGCGTTCGGTCGGCGACGACAAAAGCGCGATCGAGAAGTTCCTGCGCGACGACTACCTGTCGCCGGACGTCAAGGACATGCGCGCGGACGTCAAGCGGCTCTATGGCCCCTCCGTCACCGTCTTCGGCACGCCTTACGATCCCGAGACGCTTGCGAAGGTGAAGAGCGACTGGTTCGCGCAATGGGCTTCATGGTCGCTTGGCCTCGACCCCGGCAGCCTGGAGGTTACACCGCACGGCGAGGGCAGCGCCCAGGCCGTCTTTGCCATGAGCTACGACTACACGCCAAAGGACAAGTCGGCGGCGCGCGTGGCCGGCAAGGCGCGGGTGACGCTGGAATTGATCAAGACCGATAAGGGATGGCGCATCGTGTCCGAGACGTCGCAGCCGATGTGACGACCACCGCTTGATGACGGCGCCTCTGCATCCAAAAACGGATCGTTTCGTTTCATCACCGGATCACTTATCATGCCGGCGAATTGAAACGAGGACGACAGGAATGGCCGAGACGGCGGATACGGCGCGCAGATCGATCGGGGCGCGGCGCAATCCCGACAGTGCGGACGCCATTCTGGAGGCAGCCGAGGCCGTGCTCGTCGAGGCCGGCTATGCCGGCTTTTCGATCGAGGCGGTGGCGCGGCGCGCCCGGGCCGGCAAGCCGACCATCTATCGCTGGTGGCCGAGCAAGGCGGCGCTGCTGCTGGAAGTCTACCAGCGCCAGAAACGCGTCGACGTTCCCGATACGGGAAAACTGGAAGAAGATCTCGTCGGCTTCCTGGAGAACCTGTTCTTCCACTGGCGCGAGACATCGTCGGGCAGCGTGTTCAGGTCGCTGATCGCCGAGGCGCAGTCGGATGAGACCGCGGCCGAGGCTCTTGCCGGTTACGCCAGCGGACGCCGCGCCCACACCACCCAGATCATCGAACGTGCCAAGGCAAGGGGCGAAATCGCCAGCGATATCGATCCGGCCGTGGTCGCCGACCTCCTGGCTTCCTACGCGTGGCGGCATCTCCTTACCAACCGGCTCGACGAGCCCGAAGCGACGATTCGCAAGGTGGTCCGCTATCTCCTGCAAGGCATAGCAGCGCCCGGCAGATAGGCGCCCGCTGGCACGTGCAACAAAAAGGGCGCGGCACCTTCCGGCTGCCGCGCCCTTTTCGAAGCTGTTCGGGCTTACTTGGCGCTTTCCAGCGTATCGACGGCCTTCTTGAGGTTGGCGTCGGGGATCTCGACCTTGGCACCGGCGCGCAGCGATTTGACCAGCGCGAAATACTTGTCGCGGATGACGGCCTGCTTGGCCTGGTCCTTGACCTCGTCGAAGGCCGGCGGCTGCTTGGCGCGCTTGTCCTCGAGCTTGATGACGTGCCAGCCAAACTGCGACTGCACCGGCTGCTCGGTGTACTTGCCGACATCGAGCGCGAAGGCCGCCTTGTCGAACTCCGGCACCATCTGGCCAGGCCCGAACCAGCCGAGGTCGCCGCCATTGGACTTGCCGCTCGGATCCGAGGTGTGTTCGTTGGCGAGCTTCTGGAAGTCGGCGCCGCCGTCGAGCTGCTTGATGATCGCCTCGGCCTCTTCCTTGGTCTTCACGAGGATGTGACGGGCATGCACCTCGTTGACCGGCGGGGTGTTGGCGATTTCCTGGTCGTAGCGGGCGCGAACCTCGGCATCGGTGACCTTGTCGACGACGCCCTTTTCGACCATCTCGCCATGCAGCGCGCGCTGCTGCAGGAAGGCCATGCGGCGCTGGAAATCGGGATCCTTGTCAAGACCGTCGGTAACGGCCTTGGCGGCCATGACACGGATTTCGATCGCCGCCGAAAGGGCGGCGGCGCGGCGCTGTTCAGGCGGCAACTGCGCGAACTGCTGCGACAGCTCGCCCTCGGCAAGCATCAGATCGGCTTCGGTCAAGGGCTGGCCGTTGACGGTGGCGATCACGGTGTTCGGATCGACCGGCGCCGCGGCCGGTGCGGCCGCATCCGCCGGGGCGGCCGGTGCGGGAGCGGTCTCCTGCGCCATCGATGGCGACAGGCAAAGAGCCGACAGGCCGAGGGCCAGGCCAAGGCTGGCAAGCGACGCACGGCTGAACAACAAGGACATAAGAATGACTCCGGTGAGGGATTGTAAGGAGGGCGGCTTCCAGATCAGCCAGATTATGGCGGAATTTGGCGCGACCGGCAGGGCCAGCGCGGCGTTGACATCAGTTGAGCCCCCTCTTATCTGTCCATCGACTTGGCGTCCAGAACCGTTTTCCGGGCGCTTTTTGTGTTTGCCCGCATTCAAGCGGTGCGTTCACGTGGATGTGATGGGGCCGGCCGGCGCCTGTCTCAAGATTGAGAATTCTATCGAAAGGACCATTGGATGGTCAGTCTCGGCGGTCTCGCCCGTAAGGTTTTCGGTTCCTCCAACGACCGTCGGGTCAAATCGACCCGCCCCCGTGTCGAGGCGATCAACGCCATGGAAAACGAGATGCGGGCGCTCTCCGACGCCGAGCTTGCCGGCCGCACGGAAAAATTCCGCCAGGACATCGCCAACGGCGCCAGCCTTGACGATCTGCTGATCCCAGCCTTCGCGACCGCCCGCGAGGCGGCGCGCCGTGTGCTTGGCATGCGTCCCTTCGACGTCCAGCTGATCGGCGGCATGGTGCTGCACAATGGCGGCATTGCCGAGATGCGCACCGGCGAGGGCAAGACCCTGGTCGCGACGCTGCCGGTCTATCTCAATGCACTCGCCGGCAACGGCGTCCATGTCGTCACCGTCAACGACTACCTCGCCACCCGCGACTCCGAATGGATGGGCCGCGTCTACAAATTCCTCGGCCTGTCGGTCGGCGTCATCGTCCACGGCCTGTCGGACGAGGAGCGTCGCGTCGCCTACGCCTCCGACGTCACCTACGCCACCAACAACGAGCTCGGCTTCGACTATCTGCGCGACAACATGAAGTACGAGCGCGCCCAGATGGTGCAGCGCGGTCACAATTACGCGATCGTCGACGAGGTCGATTCCATCCTGGTCGACGAGGCGCGCACGCCGCTGATCATTTCCGGTCCGCTAGAGGACCGTTCGGAAATGTACAACACCATCGACACCTTCATCATCAAGCTGCAGCCGCAGGATTACGAGATCGATGAGAAGCAGAAGACCTCGATCTTCACCGAGGAAGGCACCGAGAAGCTCGAGAGTATGCTGCGCGATGCCGACCTGCTCAAGGGCGAGTCGCTGTACGACGTCGAGAACGTCGCCATCGTCCATCACGTCAACAACGCGCTGAAGGCGCACCGGCTGTTCCAGCGCGACAAGGACTACATCGTGCGCAACGGCGAGATCGTCATCATCGACGAGTTCACCGGCCGCATGATGCCCGGCCGCCGCTATTCGGAAGGCCTGCACCAGGCGCTCGAAGCCAAGGAACATGTGGCGATCCAGCCGGAGAACCAGACGCTGGCCTCCGTCACCTTCCAGAACTACTTCCGCCTCTACAAGAAGCTTTCCGGCATGACCGGCACGGCGCTGACCGAAGCCGAGGAATTCGGCAACATCTACGGCCTCGAGGTCACCGAGATCCCGACCAACCTGCCCGTTATCCGCAAGGACGAGGACGACGAGGTCTACCGGACGGTCGAGGAGAAGTACAAGGCGATCGTCAGGGAGATCCGCGAAGCCAGCGCCAAGGGCCAGCCGACGTTGGTCGGCACCACCTCGATCGAAAAGTCCGAGCAGTTGGCCGAGCGCCTGCGCAAGGAAGGCTTCAAGGATTTCGAAGTGCTGAACGCCCGCCACCACGAGCGCGAGGCGGCGATCGTCGCCCAGGCCGGCAAGCCCGGCGCCATCACCATCGCCACTAACATGGCCGGCCGCGGCACCGACATCAAGCTCGGCGGCAATGCCGAGATGCGCATCGCCGACGAACTGGGCGACATGCCGGAGGGTCCCGAGCGCGAGGCGCGCGAAAAGGAGATTTATGCCGACATCGAGCGCCTGAAGGAAAAGGCGCTGGCCGCCGGCGGCCTCTACGTGCTCGCCACCGAGCGCCATGAGTCACGCCGCATCGACAATCAGCTCAGAGGCCGTTCCGGCCGCCAGGGCGACCCGGGCCGCTCGAAATTCTTCCTGTCGCTGCAGGACGATCTGATGCGCATCTTCGGCTCCGAGCGCATGGACGGCATGCTGCAGAAGCTCGGCCTCAAGGAAGACGAGGCCATCATCCATCCTTGGATCAACAAGGCGCTGGAAAAGGCGCAGAAGAAGGTCGAGGCCCGCAACTTCGACATCCGCAAGAACCTGTTGAAATATGACGACGTCTCCAACGACCAGCGCAAGGTGGTGTTCGAGCAGCGCATCGAGCTGATGGACGGCGAAGGCCTTTCGGAAACCATTGCCGAGATGCGCGAAGGCGTCATCGACGAGATCGTCGCCAAGGCCATTCCCGAAAACGCCTATGCCGAACAGTGGGACGTCGCGGGCCTGAAGGCCGAGGTCGCCGAATTCCTCAATCTCGACCTGCCGATCGAGGACTGGGTGAAGGAAGAAGGCATCGCCGAGGACGACATCCGCGAGCGCATCTCTCAAGCCGCCGAAGCCGCGGCACAAGAACGCGCCGACCGTTTCGGCCCCGAGGTGATGACCTATGTCGAGCGCTCCGTGGTGCTGCAGACGCTCGACCATTTGTGGCGCGAGCACATCGTCAATCTCGATCACCTGCGCTCGGTCGTCGGCTTCCGCGGCTACGCCCAGCGCGATCCGCTGCAGGAATACAAGGGCGAGGCGTTCGAGCTGTTCCAGGCGATGCTGGGCAATCTGCGCCAGGCCGTCACCGCGCAGCTGATGCGCGTCGAACTGGTCCGCCAGGCCGCCGAAGCCCCGCCGCCGGAAGCCCCCGACATGTTCGGCACGCATATTGACGGCACCACCGGCGAGAATGATTTTGACGGCGGCGAAACGGCTCTTCTGGTGCGCCAGGAAAGCAACGCCATCGTCGCTCCCGAGGATCGCGACCCCAACAACCAGGCCACCTGGGGCAAGGTCGGCCGCAACGAAGCCTGCCCCTGCGGCTCCGGCAAGAAATACAAGCACTGCCACGGCGCGTTTGCGTAACGGACGCTTCTTCCTTCTCCCCGTCCCTATACGGGGAGAAGGTGGCCCGAAGGGCCGGATGAGGGGCGGCGCCGATTGGCGTTTGTCTGCGACCAAAAACAATGCCTGGCCCGCTCCCGGCGAGCCGATTCGTTTTGCGGATGGCTTTTCTTCTTCCCGCATCCACAGCGCAAATCACCGAAAGCCAGCGCTGCCCCTCATCCGCCTGCCGGCACCTTCTCCCCGTATAGTGACGGGGAGAAGGAGGCGCTGTCCGAACCGGATAGATAGGTAACAGAATGGACCGATAGCATGGGTGACAGTTTTCTTGTCCGCCGGGAGGACCGGCGATGGTTTGGCGAGAAACTGGGATCATGGACGAGCGGCTACGGTTTGTT
>NZ_RZSJ01000320.1:0-6869 GCF_003998025.1 Mesorhizobium sp. M8A.F.Ca.ET.021.01.1.1 | reverse complement strand
ATTGCATAGTGGCCGGGCTTTCGGGTATTTCCGGTTCCGTGGTGGTGGGTGACAATGTCACTATGGGCGGCGGCGTCGGGCTTGCGGATCATCTGACGATTGGTACAGGTGCCAAGCTTGCCGCCAGAAGTGGATTTATGAGCAATGTTCCCGCCGGCGAGATATGGGGTGGCTATCCGGCACAGCCGATGGCGGAAGCCATGCGAGAGATAGCCATGTTGCGCACGATGGCCAGAGCACGCAAGCAGGGCAAGGACAATGGCTGACATGGTGGCGGCGACAACGCTGGAAGCGGTTGACATATTGGGGCTGATGAAGCTCCTGCCGCACCGTTACCCCTTCCTCATGATCGACCGCATCGTGGACATCGATGGTGACGACTCCGCTATCGGCATCAAGAACGTGACCATAAACGAGCCGCATTTTCAGGGGCATTTCCCGGAGCAGCCGGTGATGCCGGGCGTGCTCATCGTCGAGGCCATGGCGCAGACGGCCGGCGCCATCTGCATTCGCAGCCTCGGGGCGTCGAAACCGTCGCTGGTCTATTTCCTGACCATCGACAACGCAAAATTCCGCAAACCGGTCGTTCCCGGCGACCAGTTGAAGATCCATGTCAAGAAAATCAAGAAGCGCGGCAACCTGCTCAAATTCGCCTGCGAAGCCCTGGTCGAAGGTACCAAGGCGGCCGAGGCCGAGATTTCAGCCATGATGGTCACCGGCGACTGACGATCGAGTGCCTATGAAAATCAAGACGTCAATCCATCCTTCCTCCGTCGTCGAAGAAGGCGCCCAGATCGGCCAGGGGGTACGCATTGGGCCGTTCTGCCATGTCAGCGCCGATGCCGTGATCGGCGACGGTGTCGAACTGGTCAGCCATGTCTCGGTGATGGGCGCTACCACTATCGGGGCGTCGACCAAGGTCTATCCGATGGCGATCCTGGGCGCGCCGCCGCAGAATACCAAGCACAAGGGCGGCCGCACCACACTCGTCATCGGCGCCAACTGCACCATCCGCGAAGGCGTGACCATGCATGTCGGCACCGACACCAGCCGCGGCGAAACGACGGTGGGCGACAATGGCAATTTCCTTGCCTACGCCCATATCGCCCATGATTGCGCCGTCGGCAAGAACGCCACCTTCGCCAACGGCGCGACGCTGGGCGGACACTGCGAAATCGGTGACAACGTCTATATTGGCGGCCTCAGCGCCGTCCATCAATTTGTGCGCGTTGGCGACAACGCCTTTCTTGGCGGGTGCTCGGCTTTTGTTGGTGATGTCATTCCCTATGCCATCGCGGTCGGCAACCGCGCCAGCTTGCGCGGCTTGAACATCATCGGCCTCAAGCGCTCCGGTTTGCCGCGTTCCGAAATCTATCTGCTGCGCAAGGCCTACAAGACGATCTTCGACCGCTCCCGCACCGTCGGTGAGAATATCGAGTTCGCCAAGGCCGAGTTCGCCTCGTCACCAACTGCAATGAAGATCATCGATTTCATCACCAGTCGCGGCAAGCGGCACTATGCGGTGCCATCGCTAAAGGGCGGCGATGGCGACGTCACCGATGACGAAGGCTGAGGCCAGCTCGGCAGGCTTCGTTCTCGCGCCGGGCGCCAGGGTCGGCATCATTGCCGGCGGCGGCAGCCTGCCGGTCGAAGTCGCCGAAGGGCTGGCGGAGGGCGGACATCCGCCCGTCATCATCTTGGTCGAAGGCCAGGCCGACCGTCAGTCCGAGCTCACGGTCTATGAGCATGAAAGCCTTGCCCTGGAAGACATCGGCTCGCTGGCTGCCTTGCTGAGGCGCCGGCGGATCAGCCATCTCGTGCTTGCCGGCGAGATCAGGCGCAGGCCGCGTCTGATCGACATGCGCCCGAGCTTCGGCCTGCTGGCTGTGATATCCTCCGCCGCCATGGCGCTTGCGCGCGGCGATGACGGCCTGTTGAAGATATTGACCCGAGGCCTGGAGGCGCGCGGCATCAAGGTCGTCGGCGCGCACGAAGTCGTGCCGAAACTTGTCGCGACTGAGGGCCGCTGACCAAGGCAGTGCCGCGAAAGTCGGACTGGCGCGACATCGAGGCGGCGCATGCGGCGGCAAAGGCCATCGGCGCGCTCGACATCGGCCAGGCCGCTATTGCGATCGGCGGTCGCGTCATTGCCCTGGAAGGCATCGAGGGCACCGGCGGTCTGCTCGAGCGGACGCAGCAACTGCGTGGCCATGGCAGGCTCGCCGGCAAAACGCGCGGCGTCCTGGTTAAATGCGCCAAGCCCGGCCAGGAACTGCGCGCCGATCTTCCCTCTATCGGCCCGCAAACGGTCGAGGCGGCGCATGAAGCCGGCCTTGCCGGCATTGCCGTCGAAGCCGGCCGCTCGTTGATCCTCGAAGGGCCGACTGTCGTTGCGCGCGCCAATGCGCTCGGTCTGTTCGTGATCGGCCTGCCGGCCGCGGGGCCTGCCCATGGCAGCTGAGAAGCCGCTGAAGATCGCGATCGTCGCCGGCGAAGAATCCGGCGACCTGCTTGGCGCCGACATCGTCCAGGCCCTGAAACGCATGACCGGGCGCGAGGTGCGCCTCGTCGGCATTGGCGGGCGGCATCTGCGGGCGCTTGGGCTGGCGCCGCTGTTCGACGGATCAGAGATCGCACTGATGGGGCTCAGCGCCATCCTGCGCGACCTGCCGCGCCTGATGCGGCGGATCAGCCAGACGGCAAGTGCCGTCGCCGCTGAAAAGCCCGACTGCCTCATCACCATCGACAGCCCTGACTTTTCGCTGCGCGTCGCCAAAAAGGTTCGAGCCGCCGATCCGAACATCCCGATCGTCCACTATGTCTGCCCGAGCGTCTGGGCGTGGCGGCCGGGCAGGGCGGCGGCGATGAAGCCCTACGTCGACCACATACTGTGCATCCTGCCTTTCGAAGTGAAGGAACTCAGCCGCCTCGGTGGCCCGCCCGGCACCTATGTCGGACATCGCCTGACGCATGATCCCGGCGTACTTGGCGCGGCCAAGGCGCAAGGCCAGCCGCGCGATCTCTCGGGCGATCGTGTCAAGACGCTGCTCGTCCTGCCGGGATCGCGGCGCGGCGAAGCGAGCCGGCTTATTGGTCCGTTTGGTGAGACGGTCTCGGCATTGCGGGCGCGCGGACATCGCTTGCGCCTGCTGTTGCCGACGGTGCCGCATGTCGCTGACCTGATCAAAACATCGGTCGCTCGCTGGGATGAAAAGCCTGAGATCATCCTTGAGCCTGAGCGCAAATGGCAGGCCTTCGGCAAAGCCGATGCGGCACTGATCGCCTCGGGAACAGTGTCGTTGGAACTGGCGCTGTCCGGCGTGCCGATGATCTCGTGCTACCGGCTCGATCCGGTGATGCGCATGGCCCAGGGGCTGGTCACGGTGTGGAGTGCGGCCCTGCCCAATCTGATTGCCGACCAGATCGTGGTGCCGGAGCACTACAACCAATATGTGCGGCCGCGCTATCTGGCGCGGCAGCTCGAGGCGCTGTTTTCAGACACCGGCTACCGAGCCTGGCAGAAGGACGGCTTTGCGGAAGTGGCAAGGCGGATGGCGACCGACAGGCCCTCCGGCGATATCGCTGCGGAGGTGGTGATGGGGTGCATCAAGAGCAATCAGTAGGCAGTGGGCAGGCCTATTCCCTACAGCCCAATCCCTATTGCCTCATCTCTTCGCAATCGGTACGTAGTCGCGCTCCGGCGCGCCGGTGTAGAGCTGGCGCGGGCGACCGATCTTCTGGCGCGGATCCTCGATCATTTCCTTCCACTGCGCGATCCAACCGACCGTGCGGGCGACCGCGAACAGCACGGTGAACATGGTGGTGGGGAAGCCCAGCGCCTTCAGCGTGATGCCGGAGTAGAAGTCGACGTTCGGATAGAGCTTCTTCTCGATGAAATAGGGATCGGTCAGCGCGATCTTTTCCAGCTCCATCGCGATGTCGAGCAGCGGATCATCCTTGATGCCGAGCTCGCCCAGGACCTCATGCGCCGTCTTCTGCATGATCTTGGCACGCGGATCGTAGTTCTTGTAGACGCGGTGGCCAAAGCCCATCAACCGGAACGGATCGTTCTTGTCCTTGGCACGGGCGATGAATTCCGGGATATGATCGACATGGCCGATCTCGCCCAGCATGTTGAGCGCCGCTTCGTTGGCGCCGCCATGGGCCGGGCCCCACAAGCAAGCGATCCCGGCGGCAATGCAGGCGAAGGGGTTGGCGCCCGAAGAGCCGGCGAGACGAACGGTCGAGGTCGAAGCGTTCTGCTCGTGGTCGGCGTGCAGGATGAAGATGCGCTCCATGGCGCGCGCCAGCACCGGGTTGATCTTGTATTCCTCGCACGGCACGGCAAAGCACATATGCAGGAAGTTTGCCGCGAAACCGAGATCGTTCTTCGGGTAAATGAAGGGCTGGCCGATGTGGTACTTGTAGGCCATGGCCGCGATCGTCGGCATTTTGGCGATCAGGCGCATGGACGCAACCATGCGCTGGTACGGGTCGGAGATGTCGGTCGAGTCGTGATAGAAGGCCGACAGCGCGCCAACCACGCCGCACATCACCGCCATCGGGTGCGCGTCGCGGCGGAAGCCGGTAAAGAAGCGCGACATCTGCTCGTGCACCATGGTGTGGCGCGTCACGCGGTAATCGAAATCGTCCTTCTGCGCCTTGGTGGGCAGTTCGCCGTAGAGCAGGAGATAGCAGACTTCGAGGAAATCGCCATGTTCGGCCAATTGGTCGATCGGGTAGCCGCGGTGCAGGAGGATGCCGGCATCACCATCGATGAAGGTGATTTCCGACTCGCAGCTTGCCGTCGAGGTGAAGCCGGGGTCATAGGTGAAAGCGCCGGTGGTGCTGTAGAGCGAGGCGATGTCGATGACGTCAGGTCCGACCGAGCCGCTTCGCACCTTGAATTCGTGGGTCTTGCCGGCGAATTCGAGCGTTGCCGTGGCCTCTTGGCCGCCCACATCCAGTTTTTTCGCAGCTTCGGTCATTGCAAACTCCTTCTTGTTTCCTCATGCCGGCAAAGGCAAATTCCGCAGAGCGACACGTCGAAATCACCGCAATGCGCGTCTTCGCCACCGCATTCTAGGAGGTGCGTGCCAGATTGGGCCAAGACATAATGTTGCACTGCGAAACGCGCCTTTCAATGCCAATCTTCTTGGGCCAGTTTGCTGCTAATCGATTTGATCCGCTATGCGGGCCAGGCTTTCCTCACGCCCCAGCACGGCCAGCACGTCGAATACGCCCGGTGAAGTGCTTTTGCCGGTCAAGGCAGCACGCAACGGCTGGGCCACGGCACCAAGCTTATGGCCGCCAGTCAGGGCGTACTCGCGGATGGCGGCCTCAGCCGTGGCCGCCGTCCACTCACCCGACAGCGACTTCAAAGCTTCGTGAGCGCCGCGCAGGATCTTGCGGGCATCGTCATTGAGCAGGAGCGCCGCCTTGTCGTCGATCGGCAGCGGCCGCGCGGCAAACAGGAAGGCAGCGCCGTCGACGAGCTCGACCAGCGTCTTGGCGCGCTCCTTCAGGCCCGGAAGGGCTGCCAGCAACTGCGCCTTGTTCTTCTCGTCGAGGCGCGCCGCCATCGCCGGGCCGCCCTCCAGATAAGGCAAGGTGGCGATGAAAATGTCGAACAATTCGGAATCGGCCATGCGGCGCATATGGACGCCGTTCAACGCCTCGAGCTTAGCGAAATCGAAGCGCGCCGCGCCCTTGTTGACGTCGCCGATGTCGAACCACGAGATCATGTCCTTGATCGACATGATCTCGTCGTCGCCATGGCTCCAGCCGAGACGCGCCAAGTAATTGAGCAGGGCCTCCGGCAGATAGCCCATGGCGCGATAGGCCTCGACACCAAGCGCGCCGTGGCGCTTCGACAGTTTGGCGCCGTCGGCGCCATGGATCAGCGGGATATGCGACATCGAAGGCACGTCCCAGCCCATGGCGTTGTAGATCACGGTCTGGCGGGCGGCGTTGGTCAGGTGATCATCGCCACGGATGATGTGGGTGACGCCCATGTCGTGGTCGTCGACGACGACGGCGTGCATATAGGTCGGGTTGCCGTCCGAGCGCAGGATGATGAAGTCGTCGAGATCCTTGTTGGGGAAGCGCACCTCGCCCTGGACCCGATCCTGCACCACCGTCTCGCCCTCGGTCGGTGCCTTGATGCGGATGGCGCCCCTGACGCCGGCGGGTGCCTCCGACGGATCGCGCTCACGCCAGTGGCCGTTATAGCGTGGCGGCAGGCCCTTGGCGCGTGCTGCCTCGCGCATCGCCTCGAGCTCGGCTGAAGTCTCGTAGCTGTAATAGGCCTTGCCCAGCCGCACCAGTTCCTCGGCCACCTCACGATGGCGCGGCGCCCGCTCGAATTGGGAAACCGCATCGCCGTCCCATGACAGGCCGAGCCAGGTCAGGCCGTCGAGAATGGCTGATGTGGCCGCATCGGTCGAACGCTCCCGATCGGTGTCCTCGATGCGCAGCAGCATCGTACCGCCGGTATGCTTGGCATAGAGCCAGTTGAACAGTGCCGTGCGCGCGCCGCCGATGTGCAGATAGCCGGTCGGCGAGGGGGCAAAACGGGTGATGACCTTGTCGGACATGGAACTCTCGGAAAACGTCTGAAGCTGGGTGCGGAGGGCGCGGACTTTCGCGCTTCGCGCGTTCATGTAGCATAGGGTGTCGAGGGCGCAAGGGGCAGACCCGATGACTGGACGAGGCCGGGGCTCGGATCGGGGCGAGGGCGCCATTGTCGGCGTCAGCGAACGGTCCTTGTTTGCGACGCCTCCGGCGATCCCGCTGCCATCGCCGCTCGTGGCTGCGCCCGCAACCCAGCCGTTGCAAGCGGGCTTGCCGGCGCCAACTCCGTCTCCTGC
>NZ_RZSJ01000031.1:0-21197 GCF_003998025.1 Mesorhizobium sp. M8A.F.Ca.ET.021.01.1.1 | reverse complement strand
GGGAGAAGGTGGCCCGAAGGGCCGGATGAGGGGCAGCACAAGCTTTGCTTACGCTGGCACTGCCCCTCATCTGCCTGCCGGCATCTTCTCCCCGTTGAACGGGGAGAAGGAAGCTAACCGCCAACGTTGGAACCCAGATGACCCAGTGGTCCGGCTATTTCGGCCTGATATTGCAGGGAGCGCTTGTCACCATCGAGCTGACGCTGATGGGGTCGGTGCTTGCCCTGATCATGGCCTTTCTCGCTGGCATGGGGCGCCTATCGCGCTTCTTCGTGCTGCGGGCCCTGGCAACGGCCTATATCGAATTCTTCCGTGGCACCTCGATCTTCGTGCAGCTGTTCTTCGCCTATTTCGTGTTGCCCTTGGTGGGTTTCGAACTGACCCCGCTGCAGGCCGGCGTCTTGGCGCTGGGCTTGAATGTCGGCGCCTATGCCGCGGAGGTGGTGCGCGGCGCCGTGCAATCGATCGGCCGCGAACAGCATGAGGCCTGCATCGCGCTCAATCTGGGCCGCTGGCAAGGCATGCGCCATGTCATCCTGCCGCAAGCGTTTCTGGTGATGCTGCCGACCTTCGGCAACAATGCGATCGAGCTGCTCAAGGCGACATCGGTCGTCTCGCTGATCTCGCTCGCCGACCTGACCTTCCAGGCGCAGGTGGTGCGCGCCCAGACCGGCAACACCATGGTGCCGTTCACCACGATTCTCGTCATCTATTTCATCCTGGCGCTGCTCATCTCGTGGGGTGTGCGCTCGCTGGAACGCCGCATGGCGCGCGGCCTCGACGGAGTGCGCGTCTGATGGCCAGCGCATTCCTGATGAATTGGGTCCGCTGATGGATTGGGATTGGGATTTTGTCCGGCAGATCCTGCCGACGTTGATCCAGGGGGTGAAGATCACCATCCTGGCGACGCTGCTCGGTTCGGTCCTGGCTGCGATCGTCGGGTTGGGCATCGCGCTGGCGCGCCGCTCGCCCAACAAGGCGGTGTCGCGCAGCGTCGGTTGGGTGGCCGAATTCATCCGCGGCACACCGCTCCTGGTGCAGCTCTATTTCATCTTCTACGTGCTGCCCGACATCGGCATCCTGCTGCCGCCGCTGGTCGCCGGCGTGATCGGGCTCGGGCTGCACTACGGCACCTACACGGCGGAGGTCTACCGCGCCGGCATCGACAATGTGCCGCGTGGCCAGTGGGAGGCCGCTAAGGCGTGCAATCTTAGCGCCCGGCAGACCTGGTCCCACATCATCATCCCACAGGCCATTCCGCCGATGATCCCGGCATTGGCCAACTACTTCATCGCCATGTTCAAGGAGACGCCGCTGCTCTCGGCGATCACCGTGCTGGAACTGATGAACCAGGCAAAAAGCGTCGCCAACACCTATTATCGCTACCTCGAGCCGATCACGCTGGTCGGCGCCTTCTTCCTCGCCATCAGCCTGATTTCGGTCGTGCTGCTGCGCTGGCTGGAACGCCGCTACGGCAAGATCGAAAGATAAAAGATGAAACCCTTGCCCCAGATCAAGCTCGTGCCCAACCGGCCAGCGCTCGATGAGCGTCCGTTGGAGCGGCGCGTCGGCCTCATCATCCTTGCCACCGACCACACGACCGAGCCGGATTTTCGCCGCATGGTGGCGAGCGAACGGATCGGCGTCTATGTCGCGCGCATCCCCTATGCCAATCCGACGACGCCTGAGAACTTGCGCAAGATGCAGCCGGCGCTGACGGCGGGCGCGGCCTTGATCCTGCCTGACGAGCCGCTCGACGCTATCTGCTATTCCTGCACGTCGGCCTCGGTGGTGATTGGCGATGCCGAGATCGAGACGGCGATCCAGGCCGCCAAGCCAGGCGTGCCCGTCGTCACACCAACAATGGCCGGTGTGCGCGGACTGAACGCGTTCGGCGTGCGCCGGATCAGCATCCTCACGCCCTACACAATCGAAACCGCCAGGCCGATGGCGACCTATTTCGCCGAACGCGGCTTCGAAATCCTAGGCTTTACCTGTCTCGGCTTCGAGGACGACCGCGAGATGGCGCGCATTGCCCCAGCGGCCCTTGTCGATCTGGCGCGCCAGGCAATGCATCCGCAGGCCGATGCGCTGTTCGTGTCCTGCACGGCGCTGCGCGGTGCGCTCGCGGTCACCGGCATGGAACAGGCGATCGGCCGGCCGGTGGTGACCAGCAACCAGGCAACCGCATGGAACTGTTTGCGCCTTTGCAGCGATGAGACGGCCCATCCCGAATTCGGCAGTCTGATGACGCTGCCCTTGCCGCGCGGCTGATGACCATGGCGACAGTGACCCTTGGCGATATCCGTGGCGCGCGCGAGCGAATTGCCGGCAAGGTCGAGCGCACATCGATCGTGCTTTCGGCGAGTCTTTCCGAACGGCTGGGCGTGCCGGTTCATCTCAAGCTCGAGCATCGTCAGACCACCGGCAGTTTCAAATTGCGCGGTGCTTCCAACGCCGTTGCATCGCTTGATGCCGAGGAGAAGGCGCGGGGCGTCGTCGCGGCATCGACCGGCAATCATGGCCGTGCGCTCGCCCACGCGGCGAAGCTCGAGGGCATGCGTGCGGTGATCTGCATGTCTCGGTTGGTACCCAAGAACAAGCTGGACGAAATCCGCCGCCTCGGCGCGGAAGTCCGTATTGTCGGCAACAGCCAGGACGATGCCCAGAAGGAGGTCGAGCGGCTGGCGGCGGAGGAAGGGCTTGTCATGCTGCCACCCTTCGACCATCCCGCGATCATCGCCGGGCAAGGCACGCTCGGGCTGGAGATGATCGAGCAGGTCCCGGATGCCGCTCTGGTGCTGGTGCAACTCTCCGGAGGTGGGTTAGCATCGGGTATAGCGGCCGCAATCAAAGGCGTTAGCCCCGGCACAAAAATAATCGGCGTGTCGATGGCGCGCGGCGCGGCAATGAAGGCGAGCCTCGATGCCGGCCACCCCGTGCTGGTCGAGGAGCTGCCGACGCTGGCGGATTCGCTCGGCGGCGGCATCGGCCTCGACAACCGGCTGACCTTCGCCATGTGCCGCGACCTGCTCGACGATGTCGTCCTGCTCAGTGAGGACGAAATCGCCGCCGGCATTCGCCATGCCTATGAACTGGAACGCGAGATCGTCGAAGGAGCAGGTGCGGTAGGCATCGCAGCACTGCTCGCCGGCAAGGCCAAGGCGGAGGGGCCGGTGGTGGCTCTGCTTTCCGGCCGCAACATCGACATGGAACTGCACAGGAAGATCGTCTGCGGGGAAATGCCATCGATTTCGGAGCGCGCCGCATGAGCAGGATGACCATCCTCACCGAAGCTGAACTGCGCACGATCGTGACGCTCGATCTCGACGCCGTCGCCTGTGTCGAGAATGCCTTCCGCGCGCTGGCAACATTGCCGGTGGCCATGCCGCCGATCCTGCGCCTCGACATCGCCGAGCATCGCGGCGAGGTCGACGTGAAGACCGCCTATGTGCCCGGTATCGACGGCTTCGCCGTCAAGATCAGTTCCGGCTTCTTCGACAATCCAAAGCTCGGTCTGCCAAGCGGTGGCGGCATGATGGTGCTGCTTTCGGCAAAGACCGGTGTGGTCGAAGCCTTGCTGCTCGACAATGGCTATCTCACCGACGTCCGCACCGCCGCCGCCGGCGCCGTCGCGGCCAAACACCTGTCGCGAGAGGACTCGTCCGTCGCCGCGATCTTCGGCGCCGGCGTCCAGGCCGGGCTACAGCTCCAAGCCCTGATGCTGGTGCGGCCGATCACGCGGGCCCGCATCTGGGCACGCGATGCCGCCAAGGCGGAGACGGCCGCGGCCGCCTTGCGCGAAAGGCTCGGCATCGACGTGGGCGCTGTATCAGACGCAGCCAACGCTGTCGCCGGCGCCGACATCATCGTCACCACCACGCCGTCGACCGAGCCGCTGATCAAGGCCGGGTTTGTCTCGGCCGGCCAGCACATCACCGCCATGGGGTCCGACGCCGAGCACAAGAACGAGATCGCGCCGGCGATCCTGCGCATGGCCGATCTCTACGTCGCCGACAGCGCGAAGCAGACGCGGCGGCTGGGCGAACTGCACCATGCCATCGCCGCCGGCGTGATGGCAGCCGATGCCGAGGTCACCGAACTTGGCCGGATCATCGCCGGCGAAAAACACGGTAGGCGCTCGGCCAGCGACATCACCATCGCTGACCTGACCGGCACCGGCGTGCAGGACACTGCGATCGCCACGCTCGCCCGCGACCGCGCGCTGGCGGCCAATGCCGGAACCATTTTCGAAAGCTGATCCTGGCCGCGGGAGCATGATCCGGAAAAGTGGCAACCGGCTTTCCGACCAGATCGTGCTCCGACAAAAGAATACCTGGAGACAGATTCAACGAAGTTGAAGCGGGCTCCAGGCCCAACAAACGAGGACCAACAAAATGCAGCCGAACCTGAAATTCTCGCGAAGCGAATACGCGGATCGCCTCGCCAAGACGCGCAAGGCGATGGAAGCCAAAGGCGTCGATCTCCTTGTTATCAGCGATCCATCCAACATGGCCTGGCTGACTGGATATGACGGCTGGTCCTTCTATGTGCATCAGGCGGTCATCGTGCCGCCGTCGGGCGAGCCGGTCTGGTACGGCCGTGGCCAGGACGCCAACGGCGCCAAGCGCACTGCTTATCTCGCGCATGACAACATCGTCGGCTATGCCGACCACTATGTGCAGTCGACAGAACGCCACCCGATGGACTTCCTGTCCAGCGTGCTGAGCGATCGCGGCTGGGGCAAGCTTGTCGTCGGTGTCGAGATGGACAATTACTGGTTCTCCGCCGCCGCCTTCGCCTCCTTGCAGAAGCATCTGCCCAACGCCCGCTTCGTCGATGCCACCGCACTGGTCAACTGGCAGCGCGCCGTGAAGAGCCCGACTGAGATCGACTATATGCGCAAGGCCGCCCGCATCGTCGAGGCGATGCACCAGCGCATCTTCGACAAGATCGAGGTCGGCATGCGCAAATGCGATCTCGTCGCCGAGATCTACGATGCCGGCACGCGCGGCGTCGACGGCATCGGCGGCGATTACCCCGCGATCGTGCCGCTGCTCCCGTCAGGCGCCGACGCCTCGGCGCCGCACCTGACATGGGACGACAAACCGATGAAGCGGGGCGAGGGGACGTTCTTCGAGATCGCCGGCTGCTACAACAGGTACCATTGCCCGCTGTCGCGCACCGTCTTCCTCGGCAAGCCGACGCAGGAATTCCTCGATGCCGAGAAGGCGACGCTGGAAGGCATGGAAGCCGGCCTTGCCGCCGCCAGGCCCGGCAACACATGCGAGGACATCGCCAACGCCTTCTTTGCCGTCCTGAAGAAATACGGCATCGTCAAGGACAACCGCACCGGCTATCCGATCGGAATTTCCTATCCGCCGGACTGGGGCGAACGCACCATGAGCCTGCGTCCCGGCGACCGCACCGAGCTCAAGCCCGGCATGACCTTCCATTTCATGACCGGCCTTTGGCTGGAGACAATGGGACTGGAGATTACCGAGTCCATCCTGATCACCGAAACCGGTGTGGAGTGCTTGGCCAATGTGCCGCGCAAGCTGGTGGTGAAGGATTGAGCCCGATGTCCAGTCATCGCCCGTCGCCGATCGCGCCGACCGTCGATTTCGAGCGCGACGGCGTCCAGCATGGTTTCCTCCGCTTGCCCTATAGCCGCGACGACTCGGCCTGGGGCTCGGTGATGATCCCGATCTGCGTCATCCGCAACGGCAAGGGGCCGGCGGCGCTGCTGACCGGCGGCAACCATGGGGACGAGTATGAGGGGCCGCTGGCGCTCTACGAACTCGCCCGAACGCTCGATCCCAGCCAGGTCAGCGGCACGGTGATCATCGTGCCGGCGATGAACTATCCGGCTTTCCGGGCCGGCACGCGCACCTCGCCGATCGACAAGGGCAACATGAACCGCAGCTTTCCCGGCCGGCCGGACGGCACGGTGACGCAGAAGATCGCAGATTATTTCCAACGCGAGTTGCTTCCCCGCGCCGACCTCGTCTTCGACTTTCATTCCGGTGGCAGGACGCTGGATTTCGTGCCGTTCTGCGCCGCGCACACGCTGCCGGACAAGGCGCAGGAGCAGAAAGCCTTTGCCGCGGTCGAGGCTTTCTCGGCACCGTTCTCGATGCGCATGACCGAGATCGATGCGATCGGCATGTATGACACGGCGGCCGAAGAGATGGGCAAGGTCTTCGTCACCACCGAACTCGGCGGCGGCGGCACATCGCGAGCTGAGACGGTGCGGATCGCCCGGCGCGGCATCCTCAACGTGCTGCGTCATACCGGTATCGTCGCCGGGGCGGTCGAGACGCGCAAAACCCAGTGGCTGGATATGCCCTCGGGAGATTGCTTTTGCTTCGCCGAGGACGACGGCATGATCGAAACCATGATCGATCTTGGTGAGCCCGTCGAAGAAGGCGCGGTACTGGCCCGCATTCATTCCACCGGCCGCACTGGCGTTGCTCCACGGGAAATCCTGGCGAAAATGTCGGGCATGCTGGCGGCACGGCATTTCCCTGGGCTGGTCAAGGCCGGCGACTGCGCAGCGGTGGTCGCCATGAAGGTCGATTGACTGACGTGATTTCTCCGCCCGGACCAAGCTGGGGCGGACCAGCCATCGACAGCTTCTCGTGTCGCTCTTCGGCCAGAAACCAAACCGCTCTCGTACACGGGATACTTATATCGCCGGAGGTTTTCCACTAGGCTAGCGATCGCGTGGCATGGGAGCATCGATTGCGCGGATTTATGGAGGGCCTGATCGAGAGGCCGCAGACGGTGGCGGAACAGGTCGCCAATGTCCTGCGCGAGGCTATAGCCAGCGGATCGCTGAAGGCAGGCACTACGCTGCGCCAGGATGAACTGGCCGACCAGTTCGGCTTCAGCCGCATGCCTATACGGGACGCGCTCCGACAATTGGAGGCGGAAGGCATTGTTTCCATTCATCCCACGAAGGGCGCGCATGTCGCCTGGATGGACGGTGCCGAGATCGCCGAAATCTATGCGGTGCGCGAATTGCTCGAATGCGAGGCGCTCCGGCTGTCCGTGCCGGTCCTGCCCGGCACCAAGCTTGAAGAAGCCGAGCAGGTGCTCGATCAGATCGACGCCGAGCGCAATGCTGGCCGCTGGGGCGCCCTGAACAGGGCCTTTCACCTCTCGCTCTACGATGCCTGCGGCAACCGTCGTTTGCTTGACCTGATCGAGGCGCATCACAACGCGGCCGACCGTTATGTCCGCATCCTGCTGTCGAACCTCGACTACCGCGCCCGCTCGCAGAGCGAGCATCGCGACCTGCTGGCCGCTTGCCGGCGGCGTGACGAGAAGAAGGCCGTGAGCGTTCTGAGGCAGCATCTTCGCGAAGGCAGCGACACACTCGTCAATGCGATAGATGGCGGCGGACGGTGGCGAAAATCCTAAGCCCGAGGGGCAGGGCCGTCCGCGATCGATGCCATGGCGCGCGGTTGCCAGTGGGGCGGTTCGCTGCCACATATTGCAACATCAACGCTCGACATAAGGATCGCCATGTCTCCCGTCAGCCACCTGCCGGCACGTGCCCTTGCCCCGCGCCGCCATGATGAGATCCTGCGGCGGCTGGGCGCCCAGGGCTCCGTCAGCGTCGCCGAACTGGCTGGGTTCTTCGATGTCTCGCGCGAAACCATCCGCCGCGATTTGAAGTTGCTTTCGGACCAGGGCAGGCTCGGCATCGTGCATGGCGGGGCCGCCCGTTTCGAGCCGAGCGAGCCGGCGATGAGCTTGCGCAGCCAGGAAAATGCCGGCGGTAAGGCGGCGGTCGGCAGGGCTGCCGCCAGGCTGGTCAGGGATGGCATGGTGGTCTTTCTCGATTCCGGCACCACCACTTTGGCCGTCGCGCATGCCATATCGGAACTGCGCGACCTCACCATCTGCACGGCCAGCCTGAAGATAGCGCTGCATCTATGCCATGTCCCCGGCATGCGCGTGCATATGCTGGGCGGCGAAGTCGACCCCGGCGAGGAGGCGGCTGTCGGCATCGACACGCTCGATGCGATGGCCCGCTTTCGTGTCGACATCGCCTTTCTTGGCGGCGGCGCGCTGTCGCCGGACGGGGAGGTGACCGACTTCACCCGCGCCGGAGCCGAACAGCGCGGCCGCATGATCGCCCTTGCCGGCAAGGCCTATTTCGTGCTCGACGCCAGCAAGTTCGGCAAGCTGACGCCGCTCAGGATTCCCAACTTCGAACGTGCCGCCGGGGTGATCGTCGACGCCAATCCCGAACTGGCGCTTGCCGAAGCGCTTTCGCAAAAGGGTCCAGAACTCATCGTCGCAGCTTGATGTGATATTTTGTGACTTTATGGGTTGATATTTGGTTTTCTCGTGCTAATGTCCCGGCCATCCTTCAAATGGCGGAACGCTCATGGCTCATGAATTTCCCACCCAGGCTCGAATCGTCATTGTCGGCGGCGGCATCATTGGGTGCTCGGTCGCCTACCATCTGACAAAACTCGGCTGGACCGATGTTGTCGTGCTCGAACAGGGGCAACTCAGCGGCGGCACCACTTGGCACGCGGCTGGTCTTGTCGGCCAGTTGCGCAGCCATTCCAACATGACCAGCCTGATCCGCTATTCCACGCAGCTCTACAGCGAACTGGAGGCCGAGACCGGTCTTGCCACCGGCTGGAAGAATTGCGGCTCGCTGTCAGTTGCGCGCACGGCCGACCGCATGACGGTGCTGAAGCGCACGGCTGCGTCGGCGCGCGCCCAAGGGGTAGAGATCGACGTCATCTCGCCCAGGGAGGCTGGCGATCTGTGGCCTGTCATGGCGACAAACGATCTCGTCGGCGCTGTCTGGCTGCCCGGAGACGGTAAGGCCAATCCCACCGATCTCACGCAATCGCTTGCCAAGGGCGCGCGCAATGGCGGCGCCAAAATCTTCGAGCGGGTCAAGGTCACTGGTATCAGCGTCAGCAACGGCGTCGCTTGCGGCGTCGAGACCGGCCATGGCGACATCGCCGCCGAGATCGTCGTCAATTGCGCCGGCCAATGGGCGCGCAAGGTCGGGCTGATGTGCGGCGTGTCGGTGCCGCTGCATTCGGCCGAGCACATGTACATCGTCACCGGCCGGATAGAAGGCGTGCATCCGGATCTGCCCGTCATGCGCGATCCCGATGGCTTCATCTACTTCAAGGAAGAGGTCGGCGGCCTGGTCATGGGCGGCTTCGAGCCGCATGCCAAGCCGTGGGGCATGAACGGCATTCCCGAAAATTTCGAGTTCGCGCTGCTGCCGGATGATTGGGACCAGTTCGAAATCCTGATGGAAAACGCGCTGGTGCGCGTGCCGCAGCTGGCGCAGGCCGAGGTCAAGAAATTCTACAATGGTCCCGAGAGCTTCACGCCGGACAATAATTTCCTCCTCGGCGAGGCGCCGGAGTTGAAGAATTTCTATGTCGGCGCTGGCTTCAATTCGATGGGCATTGCCAGTGCCGGTGGCGCCGGCAGGGCGCTGGCCGAATGGATCGTCAACGGCGCGCCGACCATGGATCTGTGGCCGGTCGACATCAGGCGCTTCGCCTCGTTCAACAACAATCCGCGCTGGCTGCATGACCGGGTCAAGGAGACGCTCGGCCTGCATTACGCCATGCCATGGCCGAACCGCGAACTGGACACCGCGCGGCCATTCCGCCGTTCGCCGCTTTACGACCGGCTCGCCGCCAAGGGCGCGTGCTTCGGCTCCAAGATGGGTTGGGAGCGCGCCAACTGGTTTGCGGGTCCAGGAGAGACAGCCGGGAACGACTATGCCTTCGACCGCCAGAACTGGCACGCGGCGGTGCAACGCGAGATGAAGGCGACGCGCGAAGCCGTCGCCATCTTCGACCAGACCTCCTTCGCCAAGCTCCTTGTCCAGGGGCGCGACGCCCGTGCCGTGCTGAACCGGATCTGCGCCGGCGACATCGACGTGCCGGTCGGCACTTCGGTCTACACCGGCGTGCTCAATGCGCGTGGCGGCTACGAAAGCGATCTCACCGTGATGCGGCTTGGCGCGGAAAAATTCCTCATCGTCACCGGCTCCGCCCAGGCCGTCCACGATGCAGACTGGATCGTCAAGAATATCCCGGCGGACGCGCATGCGATACTGACCGACGTCACCTCATCCTATGCGGTGCTGGCGTTGATGGGACCGCGTTCGCGCGACCTCCTGGGCAAACTGTCATCGGCGGATCTTTCCAATTCCGGCTTCCCCTTCGCCACTATCCGAGAAATCGATATCGGCTATGCCACAGCCTACGCCAACCGCATGACCTATGTCGGTGAGCTCGGCTGGGAACTGATCGTGCCGACCGAATTCGCGGTCGGCGTCTACGAGGCGCTGCATCAAGCCGGTCGTGAATTCGGCCTTGCCGACGCCGGCTACTACGCGCTCGATGCCTTGCGCATCGAAAAGGGTTTTCGCGCCTGGGGTCGCGAGTTGACGCCTGATATCAACCCGTGGCAGGCCGGCCTTGGCTTTGCCGTCGCGATGGACAAGCCGGGCGGCTTCATCGGCCGTGATGCGCTCGCCGCCGCGAAATCCTCGGCGGCGCCGACCAGGCGCATCGTGCTGTTCACTACAGACGATGCCGAGCCGATGCTGTGGGGCGGCGAGCTGATCCTGCGCGACGGCAAGCCGGTCGGCGAGGTGCGCTCGGCTGCCTACGGCCACACACTCGGCCGTTCGGTGGCGCTCGGGCTGATCGAGCACGAAGCGGGCGTCGATGCTTCATTCCTGGCCAACGGCCGTTTCGAGATCGATCTTGCCGGCGTGCGCCATGCGGTTACCGCGCATTTGCGCAGCCCCTATGATCCGAAGTCGGAGCGGGTGAAGGCCGATGCAGTGGAGATCAAGGTCGCGGCTTAAAGCATGATCCCGAAAAGTGGGAACCGGTTTTCGGAAGAGATCATGCTCAATTAGTCCGCCGACATCGAGCGCGCCATGTCGAGAAAGGCGCGCACCAGTTTGCCGCCGCTGCGCTCGCGCAGGCAGATCAGCGCCTCGTCCATCAAGGTCTCGGGCGCATCGATGGTGATCGGGACGAGCCTCGAATCTTGGCCGAATTCGGCCGCCGAGACAAAGCCGATGCCGGCGCCCGAGGCGACGATCTCGCGCACGGCTTCGCGGCCCTCGGCTTCGATCACCGGCCTGAGCTCGACCTTCGACGTCGCCGCCAGGTCTTCGAGCTTCTGGCGCGTCTTGGAACCGCGCTCGCGCATGACCAGCGATTCCAGCGCGAGCTGCTTGAGCGTCAGCGACTTCTTCCCTGCCAGCGGATGGTCGATGGAGGTGAAGGCGATGATCGGCGTCGAATTCAGTTTCAGCACCTCGAAGTCGCGCCCGGCGGGCACCTCGCCCAGCACGCCGATATCGGCATCGTAGCTGTAGAGGCTGCTGATCACCGTCTCGGTGTTGCCGGCGCGCACCGAGACCTGCACGCCGGGATAGCGGGCCCGGAAGCTGCCGAGGATGTGAAGCAGGTGGTGCGCTGCATCGGCGACGATGCGCAGCGTGCCGGAACGCAAAGCGCGCGACTCGGTCAGGAGCTCGAGCGCCTGTTGCTCGGTATCGAACATGCGGTGGGTTATTTCGAGCAGCTTCTGGCCCGAATGGGTCAGAGTAACCTGCTTCTTGTTCCGATTGAACAGCAGCACGTCATACTCTTCCTCGAGCTTGCGCACCTGGTCCGATATCGCCGGCTGGGTCAGGAACAGTGCTTCGGCGGCCCGCGAAAAGCCGCCGGAGATCGCCACTTGGTGAAAGGCTCGCAGCTGAACATAGCGCATCCTGTGTGCCTTTCGGGTCTCGAAGCCACCTGTACCTTATCATAAGCCTGGCTCGCCAAAAGGACGGAATAAACGATTCCGCTAATGTCTGGGGATGAGCCCTCCCATGTTCACAGCCGTGTCATGAGCGGCATGCAGCCTGTCCAATACAGTTGTGTTCATCGTTCTAATCGATACATCGATACAAAATAACGATTTTACAAATATGTCGTCCGGACCAACAATGGCGCCACATCAAAAAAGCAGCGACCTGTCGGAGGACATCATGCTCGCCGAGACGAAATTTGCCGCGGAGCCGCTGGCCAGGCCGGCCCTGGGCGAGCCCTATCTTTTGACCCCCGGGCCACTCACCACGGCCTATTCGGTCAAGCAGGCGATGCTGCGCGACTGGGGATCGTGGGACGGCGACTTCCGCGCCATGACATCAGACATGCGCCGCCGCCTGCTGGCGCTGACCGGCGACGCGAAAGGCGAGTTCGACTGCGTGCCGATGCAAGGCAGCGGCTCCTTCTGCGTCGAGGCGATGCTGGGCTCGTTCGTGCCCAGGGATGGCAAGGTTCTGGTGCTGGCCAATGGGGCCTACGGCCTGCGCGCCGCGCAGACCATGCAGTATCTCGGCCGCGCCTATACGCTGATCGACAAGGGCGACTACCTGCCGCCGCGCGGCGACGAGGTGGCGGCCGCGCTCGAGGCTGATCCTGCGATCACGCATGTCATCGCCATTCATTGCGAGACCAGCTCCGGCATTTTGAACCCTGTCGCCGAGATCGCCGAAGCAGTCCATGCCAAGGGTCGCAAACTGCTGGTCGATTCCATGAGTGCCTTCGGCGCAGTCGCGCTCGACGTCAACGAGATCCGTTACGAGGCGATGGTGTCGTCGGCCAACAAATGCATCGAGGGCGTGCCCGGCTTCGGCTTCATCATCGCCCGCAAGAGCGAACTCGAAGCAGCCAAGGGGCGCAGCCATTCCCTGTCGCTCGACGTTCACGCGCAATGGGCGCACATGAACAAGACCGGCCAGTGGCGCTACACGCCGCCGACGCATGTCGTCGCCGCCTTCCTGGAGGCGCTGCGCCAGCACGAGGCCGAAGGTGGCGTCGCCGGCCGTGGCGCCCGCTATGTCAAGAACCGCGACGTCATGGTGGCGGGCATGCGCGAACTCGGCTTCGAGACGCTGCTTAGGGACCGCTGGCTGTCGCCGATCATCGTCACCTTCTTCAACCCGGCCCACGCCAACTTCGCCTTCGATCGTTTCTACGAACTGATGAAGGACAAGGGCTTCATCATCTATCCCGGCAAGCTGACGGTCGTGGATTCCTTCCGCGTCGGCTGCATCGGCCAGATGGACGAACATGTCATGCGCCGCGTCGTCGAGGCGGCGGCGCAATCGCTTGATGAAATGGGCGTCGACACCGCCGCTCCACCCGCGGCGGCAATCGCCGAGCGCGCCAAACTCGCCGCCTGAAGCGGCCGTTTTCGAGGATTTTTGATGAACCAGATGTCTCCCATCAACGTCGCGGTCAATGGCCGCACCTACGCCTGGCCGCGCGTGCCGGCCATCGCCATCTGCCTTGACGGCTGCGAGCCGGCCTATCTTGACGAGGCGATCAGGGCCGGGCTGATGCCGGCCTTGGTCAGGATCAAGCAGAAGGGCACGGTGCGCTTTGCGCACTCGGTCATTCCGAGCTTCACCAACCCCAACAATTTGTCGATCGCCACCGGTCGCCCGCCCTCGGTGCACGGCATTTGCGGCAACTATCT
This sequence comes from Mesorhizobium sp. M8A.F.Ca.ET.021.01.1.1, assembly GCF_003998025.1. Classification (NCBI taxonomy): domain Bacteria; kingdom Pseudomonadati; phylum Pseudomonadota; class Alphaproteobacteria; order Hyphomicrobiales; family Phyllobacteriaceae; genus Mesorhizobium; species Mesorhizobium sp. M8A.F.Ca.ET.021.01.1.1. The sequence goes on along the minus strand of NZ_RZSJ01000031.1, from coordinate 7,637 downwards.
CTACGAGCGCGAGACCGGCAAGGAAGTGATGATGAACGACCCGCGCTTCCTGCGCGCGCCGACCATTTTCCAGGCCTTCTACGATGCCGGCGCCAAGGTCGCGGTGGTGACCGCCAAGGACAAGCTGCGTGCGCTGCTCGGCAAGGGCCTCGCCTTCGACGAAGGCCGCGCGCTGTGCTTCTCGGCTGAAAAGCCGGACACCACGACAGTGGCCGAGCACGGCATCGACAATGCCTCGAAGCATTTCGGCCTGCCTGTGCCGGAAGTCTATTCGGCCGAACTGTCGGAATTCGTCTTCGCCGCCGGCGTTCAGCTGCTCAGGGAATTCCGCCCCGACATCATGTACCTGACGACGACCGATTATGTGCAGCACAAATATGCGCCCGGCGTGCCGCAGGCCAATGCCTTCTACGAAATGTTCGACAAGTACCTGACCGAGCTCGATGCGCTGGGCGCGGCGATCGTCGTCACCGCCGACCATGGCATGAAGCCCAAGCACAAGGCGGACGGTTCGCCCGACGTCGTCTACGTCCAGGACCTGCTCGACGAATGGCTGGGCAAGGACGCCGCCCGCGTCATCCTGCCGATCACCGACCCCTATGTGGTGCATCACGGCGCTCTCGGCTCTTTCGCCACCGCCTATTTGCCTGATGGCGCTGATCAGGCCGGCATCATGGCGCGGCTGGCCAAGATCGACGGCATCATGCTGGTCGTCGACAGCCCTGATGCCTGCGAGCGCTTCGAACTGCCGGCCGACCGCATCGGCGACATCGTGCTGATCTCGACGGAGAACAAGACGATCGGCACCAGCGAGCACAGGCACGATCTGGCGGCCCTCAACGAACCGCTGCGCTCGCATGGTGGCCTGACTGAGCAGAAAGTACCGTTCATCGTCAATCGCGTGCTGCCGGACCTGCCGAACGAGCCGACACTGCGCAATTTCGACGCCTTCTACTATGCGACGATGGCGGCGGCGCTGGCAGGCTGAGCGCTGATGTCGACCCCCACTCCGTCGAGCTTTGCTTGGCACCTCTCCCCCGATCGACGGGGGAGAAGAAAAGCGCCAGGGCTAGCCGCAGCTTAGCCTGGAAACGTGGGGGCGTCGACTTCGCCTGGTTTCCTCTCCCCCGTCGATTGGGGGAGAGGTGGCCCGAAGGGCCGGAGTGGGGGGCGATCCTCTGCCGTGACATGCCTAAGAATCTGCTGGAGCAGAAACCATGACCCAACTTGACCCTGCCATCAAAGTCCGCCACGAGCCGATGCGTATCGCCGGCAAGAAGGTCGATGCCGACGGCATCGTCGAGGTGCGCTACCCCTGGAACGACACTGTTATCGGCACCGTCCCCGCTGGTCGGGCCGAGCATGCGCGACAGGCTTTCGAGATCGCCGCCGGCTACCGGTCGAAACTGACGCGCTACGAGCGCCAGCAGATCCTGTTTCGCACGGCGGAAGCTCTGGCGTCGCGCCGGGAAGAAATTTCCGATCTCATCACGCTCGAGCTCGGCATCTCCAAGACGGATTCGCTCTACGAAGTCGGCCGCGCCTATGACGTGTTCACGCTGTCGGCGCAGATGTGCATCCAGGATGACGGCCAGATCTTTTCCTGCGATCTCACCCCGCACGGCAAGGCGCGCAAGATCTTCACCACGCGTGAGCCGCTGAAGGCGATCTCGGCGATCACGCCATTCAACCATCCGCTCAATATGGTCTCGCACAAGGTGGCGCCGGCGATCGCCACCAACAATTGCGTGGTCGTCAAGCCGACCGAACTGACGCCGATGACGGCGCTGCTTTTGGCCGACATCCTTTATGAAGCTGGCCTGCCGCCGGAAATGCTGTCGGTTGTGACCGGCTGGCCGGCCGACATCGGCAACGAGATGATCACCAACGAGAATATCGATCTGATCACCTTCACCGGCGGCGTGCCGGTCGGCAAGATGATCGCCCACACCGCCGGCTACAAACGCCAGGTGCTGGAACTCGGCGGCAACGATCCGCTGATCATCCTCAACGATCTGTCGGATGAAGATCTGGCAAAGGCGGCGGACCTGGCGGTCGCCGGCGCGACGAAGAATTCCGGTCAGCGCTGCACGGCGGTCAAGCGCATCCTGGTCCAGCAAAGCATCGCCGACCGCTTCGTGCCGCTGGTGCTGGAGCGGGCGAGAAAGATTCGCTTCGGCGACCCGATGGACCGCTCTACCGATCTCGGTACCGTCGTCCACGAGAAGGCGGCGGCGCTGTTCGAAACCCGCGTTCACATGGCCGCCGAGCAAGGCGCTGATATCCTCTACAATCCTGGCCGCCAGGGCGCTCTGTTGCCGCCAATCGTCGTCGACCGCGTGCCGCATAAATCCGAACTCGTGATGGAAGAAACCTTCGGGCCGATCATCCCGATCGTGCGCGCGCCGGACAATGACGATGCGCTGATCGCGCTCTCCAACTCGACCGCCTTCGGCCTGTCGTCGGGCGTCTGCACCAACTCGTTTCCCCGCATGCAGAAATACATCACCGGCCTTCAGGTCGGGACGGTCAACATCTGGGAAGTGCCGGGCTACCGCATCGAGATGTCGCCCTTCGGCGGCATCAAGGATTCGGGCAATGGCTACAAGGAAGGCGTCATCGAAGCGATGAAGAGCTACACCAATGTGAAGACCTTTTCGCTGCCCTGGTCCTGACCAGGCGCGACCGACGGACAGAAAACAGAGGGAGCGGCCAACGCTCCCTCATTCGCGTTTCGGAGATGATGATGGCCGCGATATCCGAGCTTGTGCATACAGAGGGCGATTCCAACACCACGGCGGCGCGCGGCCGCTGGGATGCCGGCCAGGACGATCCCCGCATTCGCGGCCTGCTTGATCGCGATGCCGCCGCCTTCATGCACCAGAGCCTGTCCAGCCCCTGCCTTTCGACGATCGCCAAGGCTGAAGGCATCTGGATCGAGGATACCGCCGGCCGCCGTTTCATGGATTTCCACGGCAACAGCGTTCACCATCTCGGCTACGGCCATCCGAGACTGGTGGCGGCGATCAAGAAGCAGCTCGACGAACTCTGCTTCGCGCCGCGCCGCTTTACCTGCGAGCCCGCCGTCGAACTGGCGGAGAGACTGGCGGCCCTCGCGCCTGGCGACCTCGGCAAGGTGCTGTTCACCACCGGCGGCTCGGATGCCATCGAGGTCGCGCTGAAGATCGCGCGCGCCGCGACCGGCCGTTTCAAGACGGTGTCGTTCTGGGACGCCTTCCACGGCGCCGGCTTTGGCGCGGCAAGCGTCGGCGGCGAGGCGACCTTTCGCTCGCACATATCAGGTCCGATGATGACCGGCACCGAGCATGTCGCGCCCTGGGACGGCTATCGCTGCCCCTATGGCCACGATTCCCTAGAGGCTTCTGGGCTCGCTTGCGCCAACATGATCGCCTATGTGCTCGGCCGCGAGCAGGATGTGGCGGCGGTCGTTGCCGAGCCGATGCGCGCGACGCCCAATCCGCCGCCGCCCGGTTTCTGGAAGCGGGTGCGCGAAGCCTGCGACCGGCATGGCACGCTGCTGATCTTCGACGAAATCCCAACCGGCCTCGGCAAGACCGGAAAATTCTTCGCCCACGAACATGACGGCGTTACGCCCGACATCGTCGTCCTCGGCAAGTCGCTGGGCGGCGGCATCCTGCCGATCGCCGCCGTCATCGCGCGCCGCGACCTCGACGTCACCGGCGGCTTCGCCATCGGTCACTACACCCATGAGAAGAACCCGGTGACGACGCGCGCCGCGCTGACGACCATCGACATCATCCTGGAGGACGGGCTGGTCGAGCGTTCGGCCGAACTTGGCCGGCATATGCTTGGACGGATGCAGGACCTGATGGCGCGTTCGCCCCATGTCGGCGATGTCAGGGGCAGGGGACTGATGGTCGGGGTCGAACTGGCCGAGGATCGCGCCTCGCGCCAGCCGGCACGCGACCTCGCCGAACGCGTCTTCTACGCCTGCCTGGAACAGGGACTGAGCTTCAAGGTCAGCCAAGGCAACGTGCTGACACTCTCGCCGCCATTGGTCATTTCAAAGACCGATCTCGACCGGGCGCTCGACATCGTCGAGGCCGCGGTGCTGGCGGCCTGACATGAAGGCCGTCCGCACAGATCGCGAACTCGAATGTCCTGAAATCGATGCCGGCTTGCGGGCGAGGGGCGTCGACCTGGTGACGTTGCCGGACGGCATTCCCGAAGCCGATCTCATAAAAGCAGTGGCCGACGCCGATCTTCTGCTCATGTGCTACACGCCGATCACCGCGCGGGTGATAGACGCGGCGCCAAGGCTGAAGGGCATCGTGAAATATGGCGTCGGTATCGATGCAATCGACATCGCCGCCGCGATGCGACGTGGTATTCCCGTGGTCAACGTGCCCGAATATGCCGAGGAAACCGTTGCCGAAGGCGCCTTCGCGCTGATGATCGCGCTCGCCAAGCGGCTGCCTGCGATCACGCAGGCAATGTCGCGCGATGGCTGGATCTGGCCCGAGCAACGCTGGCTGGGGCGTGATATTTCCGGCGCCACGCTTGGGCTCGTCGGCTGCGGCAAGATCGGCCGCAGCATGGCGCGCATGGCAGGCCAGGGATTCCGCGCACGCGTCCTTGGCTTTGATCCCGCTGTCGATGCAGCGACAATGCGCGCCGCCGGTATCGAGAAGGCCGACGACCTCCATGCCATGCTGGGCGCCTGCGATTTCATTTCCAACCATTGCGTTCTGAACGACCAGACACGCGGCCTGATCGGCAAGCATGAGCTCGCCTGCCTCAAACCCTCGGCCATCATCGTCAATGTCTCGCGCGGTGCGTTGATCGATGAGGCGGCCCTCGTCGAGGCGATCGTCGCCGGTCGCATCGGTGGTGCCGGGCTCGACGTCTATTCGGCGGAGCCGCTGTCGAAGTCAGGCCATCCGATGAGTGTGCTGTTCGGTCGCGACAATCTGATCCTTTTTCCGCATCTCACCTTCTTCACGCATGAGGCGATGCGCCGGCTCGAGGTCGACACGCTCGCGCGGTGTTTCGAGATCCTCGAAGGCAGGCCGGTGACCGTCCGTTCGCATGATCCGCGATTGCGGGCGCAGACGGCAGGTATTGTGTTCGGCTGATAAGCGAGATTTTTCAAGCTGATAGCTGCCTTCGGCGCAGCCACATTCATGGCCAAGACGTGGATGCGACAGTTCCATGACAAATATCAGAGGAATTTTGGCTCTCATAAAATAAATAGATTTTACTTATCGATCGCCGATCCCCAGAGTTGTCACAACGAAGACATCCAACCGGCTCAACGTCCGTCAGAGACCCAAGGCCGGTTGGTCCTAGTGCATCGCAGAATGTGCCTTCAATCAAAGGGGAACTGGTCATGAAATCAAGAAACGCAACCATGGTCGCGGCCTTCGCCGCATTGCTTGCATCGGCGGCCCTCGTCGGGCCGGCGCTCGCCGACGGCGTCGTTACCGTCTACTCCGCCGATGGCCTGCATGATGGCAATGGCAGCTGGTACGAGACCGAATTCGCCGCCTTCACCAAGGCCACCGGCATTACCGTTCAGTATATCGAGGCAGGTTCGGGCGGCGTCGTCGAGCGCGTCGCTAAGGAAAAATCTAACCCGCAGGCCGACGTGCTTGTGACCTTGCCGCCCTTCATCCAGCGCGCCGCCGCCGACGGCCTGTTGCAGGACTACAAGCCGGAGGCCGCATCCCAGATCGACGGTGGCACCGACAAGTATCGGCCGCTGGTCAACAATTACATGAACTTCATCCACAACAGCGCCGTGCTGTCGGAAGCGCCGAAGAGCTACAACGATCTGCTCGATCCGAAGTTCAAGGGCAAGATCCAGTATTCGACCCCCGGCCAGGCCGGTGACGGCACCGCCGTCATGCTGCAGATCATTCATGCCTTCGGCGGCGAGGACGCCGGCTTCGAGTTCATGAAGAAGCTGCAGGACAACAATGTCGGCCCGTCCGCCTCGACCGGCAAGCTGACCGCGCTGGTCAACAAGGGCGAGCTGCACGTCGCCAATGGCGACCTGCAGATGAACATGTCGCAGATGGCCGACAATCCCAACATCAAGGTGTTCTGGCCCGCCGGCCCCGATGGCACCCGCTCCACCTTCGCGCTGCCTTACGAAATCGGTCTGGTCACCGGTGCACCCAATGCCGACAATGGCAAGAAGCTGATCGATTTCCTGCTGTCCAAGGAAGCCCAGTCGACTGTAAGCTCGATTGCCATCGGCTTGCCTGCCCGCAAGGACGTGACGCCCTCCGACGCCAACTTCGCCAAGCTGCAGGAGGCCATGAAGGGCCTGACCATCTGGTCGCCGAACTGGGACGAGGCGCTGAGCAAGCTGCCCGACTACGTCAAGAAATGGAACGAAGCGACCGGAAGTTGATCCGCCAAGGAAACAGTCCGGAGAACAACGCCATGTCGGCAGCCGCCTTCACGGGTTCCGAAGTCACGGATATCGACGCCGCGAAAGTTCGCGGCGCCGGTTCCAACGTCCACTTCGACAAGGTCGTTGTCGCCTACGGCGCACACGTGGTCCTGCATCCGCTGACCCTCGACATCGCGCCGGGCGAAATCCTGGCGATGATCGGCCCGTCCGGGTCCGGCAAGACGACCGCCTTGCGGGCCGTGGCCGGCTTCGTGCGGCCGAGAAGCGGACGCATCCGTATCGGCGCCACCGACGTGACCGATCTGCCGCCCTACGAACGCGGGCTCGGCATGGTGGTGCAGAACTACGCTCTGTTTCCGCATATGCGGGTCGAGGACAACGTCGCCTTTGGCCTGCGGGCACAAGGCGCCGACAAGGCGCTTATCGGCGAACGGGTGAAGGATGCGCTCGCCACCGTCGGCATGGCGACGTTTGCCCGGCGTTATCCACGCGAACTTTCGGGCGGCCAGCAGCAGCGCGTCGCGATTGCCCGCGCCCTTGCGGTGCGGCCACGTGTGCTCCTGCTCGACGAGCCGCTCTCGGCGCTCGACGCGCAGATCCGCCGCAACATGGTTGAGGAAATCGCCCGGCTGCACCGCAGCCTGCCCGGCCTCACCATCCTCTACGTCACGCATGACCAGACCGAGGCACTGACGCTTGCCGACAAGATCGCCATCATGCGCGACGGCAGGGTCTGTTCGCATGGGCCGACGACCGAACTCTATCGCCGCCCGCCAAACCGTTTTACCGCCGAGTTCCTCGGCCGCGCCAACCTTCTGCCGGTGACGGTTGCCGAAGCTGCCGGCCCGAAAGGCTTTGCCACGGCAAGGCATGGTCATGCCGTGCTCACCAGTGCCGGTCGCGACGAGAAGGCCGGCGACAAGAGCCTGCTTTGCATCAGGCCGCAGCATCTGAGCCTCACGGCAGACAGCGAGCACACCAACCGCATTGTCGGCACGCTCAGGGAAGTGCACTGGCAGGGCGAACTCACCCATCTGGTTCTCGATGTCGATGGCACGCCGGTGCGCGTCTCGGCAACAAAGCTGCCTATGGCCCTGCCGGAACCCGGCACAAAGGTACCGCTGTTCTTTGCGCCAGCCGATACGTCGCTTCTTCCGGAAGACGCCGGTGTCTGAAGCGCTCGCCATTGGTGCGCCGACGGCCAGGAAGCGAGAGCCGGGCCGGCTGTGGATCG
>NZ_RZSJ01000319.1:0-6871 GCF_003998025.1 Mesorhizobium sp. M8A.F.Ca.ET.021.01.1.1 | reverse complement strand
GGTGAAGACCAGCACCTTGTCGGTCGTCTGGGCATGGAAGGCGAGCTTGAGGCTGTCGCCCTCCTTGAAGGTCAGCGTCGAGAGATCGGCCAGATGCCCCTTCATCGCCCGCAGCCAGCCCTTTTCCGAAACCACCACGGTGACCGGCTCGCGCTCGATCATGGCGTGGGCGATGTCGGTCAGGTCGTGCTCTGGCGCATCGGCGAACTGGGTGCGGCGCTTGCCGAGCTCGGTCTCCGGGCCGAATTTGTCGCGAACCTGGGTGACTTCCCACTTGATCGTCGACCACTGCTTGGCGTCGGACGCCAGCAGCGCCTCGATCTGCTTCTTCTCGGCGGTCAGCCCATCGAATTCCTTGCGGATCTCGAATTCCTCCAGCTTGCGCAAAGCGCGCAGCCGCATGTTGAGGATCGCTTCGGCCTGGGTGTCGGTGAGCGACCAGCGGGCCATCATGACCTGTTTGGGCTCATCCTCCTCGCGAATGATCTTGATCACCTCATCGATGTTGAGATAGGCGATCAGGTAGCCGGCGAGGATTTCCAGCCGCCTCTCGATCTCGCCAAGGCGATGTTTCGAGCGACGGATGAGGACATCGCGGCGGTGATCCAGCCATTCCTGCAGCACGCCTTTCAGCGAGAGCACATTGGGCACCTTGCCGCGCGACAGCACATTCATGTTGAGCGGGAAACGGCTTTCGAGCTCGGTCAGCTTGAACAGCGATTCCATCAGGATGCCTGGGTCGACGGAACGGCTCTTGGGCACCAGCACGACGCGGATGTCCTCGGCACTTTCGTCCCTGATATCCTCGAGCAGCGGCAGCTTGCGAGCCATCAACAGCTCGGCGATCTTCTCGATCAGCCGCGCCTTCTGCACGCCATAGGGGATTTCGGTGACAACGATGCTCCAGGTGCCCCTGCCCTGGTCTTCCTGGCTCCACTTCGACCGCACGCGAAAGCCGCCGCGACCTGTCTCGTAGGCTTCGAGGATGGAGGCGCGGCTGTCGACGATGATGCCGCCGGTCGGGAAATCCGGGCCCTGGACGAAATCCATCAGCTTCGCCACCGGCGCATCGCGATGCTCGATCAGATGCAGTGCGGCGTCGCAAAGCTCGGCCGCGTTGTGCGGCGGGATCGACGTCGCCATGCCGACCGCGATGCCGGACGAGCCGTTGGCCAAGAGATTGGGGAAGGCACCGGGGAGCACGACCGGCTCCTCGTCCTCTTCATTGTAGGTCGGCCGATAGTCGACCGCGTCCTCGGTGATGCCGGCAAGCAATTCGGTCGCCACGTCGGTCATGCGCGCTTCGGTGTAGCGCATGGCGGCCGCGTTATCGCCGTCGATGTTGCCGAAATTGCCCTGGCCGTCGACCAGGGGGTAGCGCATCGAAAAATCCTGCGCCAGCCGCACCAGCGCGTCATAGATCGACTGGTCGCCATGCGGGTGGAACTTGCCCATCACCTCGCCGACGATCCGGGCGCATTTGGCAAAACCCTGGTCGGGATTGAGGCGCAGCAGGCGCATGGCGTGCATGATGCGGCGATGGACCGGCTTCAGCCCGTCACGCACGTCCGGCAGCGCCCGGTGCATGATGGTCGACAGCGCATAGGCCAGATAACGCTCTTCCAGCGCCTTCTTCAGATCGACCGGTTCGATATGATCGCCACCGCCATTGTCAGGCGGCAAAAGCCTTTTTCCCATGGGCTGGGACTAGCCGAGCGGGTGATTCGCGGCAAGAGGCGCGCACCCGACCAATCGATTTGCGCTCGTTTCTGCAACAGGAACCCGCAAGGTCGAGCTTGCCGTCCAACATCAATCTGTTACATGCCGCATCTATTGCGAAGCACGCTGGCGGCCCGACCTTCATGCCAAATTCACTGCATTCTCCAATAGCGCTCGGATCGGGTTTGCCTTTCACCGCGATTTTCGACCATTGTGCCGGAACACGCCTTTTTCCCGTCCAGTTCGTCACGGAATGGTGATGGCGCAAAGAATTGAAAAACAATTTCAGGACACTCTCAGGGACCTTGCGATGACAATCAAACGCTCAACTCTCCGGAAATTCGCTCTTTCGACTTTCTTGCTCACACTGCCGCTGAATGCGGCCCTTGCCCAGGATGCCGCGGTCGCGGACCGGCTGAAGGCAGCACTCTCCGCACAGGGTGTCGACATCTCCTGGACCGGCGTGACCGGCGACAACACCAGCATGGTGCTGCAGGGCGTGTCGGTGAAACCGGCCGCGGAAAAGGAAGCGCTGGCGATCGGCGACGTCAAGCTCGAGAACGTCACCGAAGCCAATGGCGGCTATGATATCGGCACCGTGTCGACCTCGGCCTTCGAACACAGCAAGGACGGCGTCACCCTCGATCTCAGTCCCTTCGTCATCCACGACATGACGGTACCGGCCGACGGCTCCACCAGCCCGCTTGGTTCGCTGATGATGTACAAATCCGCCGAACTGTCGAACATGACGGTCAAGGTCGCCGACAAGACCGCCTTCTCGATGGACGGCCTTGCCATCGAGATCACGCCGCCCGCCGACGGCAAGGCGATGGAATTCACCGCCAATACCGAGAAGTTCACGGCCGATCTCTCGCTGGTCGACGATCCCAAGTCCAAGGAGGTCATCGACGCGCTGGGCTACCAGAACATCTCGGGCAATCTCGAGATGGCCGGCACCTGGCAGCCATCGGACGGCAAGATGGAACTGTCGAAATACGACATCTCCGTCGAGAACGCCGGCACGCTCGGCATGACCTTCGACCTTGGCGGCTACACGATCGACTTCATCAAATCGCTGCAGGAAATGCAGAAGAAGATGGCCGCGCAGCCGGAAGGCGCCGACAATTCAGCGCAAGGCATGGCCATGCTCGGCCTGTTGCAGCAGCTTTCGTTCAACAGCGCCTCGATCCGCTTCGACGACGATTCGCTGACCGGCAAGGTGCTGGACTATGTCGGCAAGCAGCAAGGCATGTCGGCCAAGGACATCGCCAACCAGGCCAAGGCAATCGTGCCGTTCGGCATGGCGCAGCTCAACAATCCGGAACTGACGGCTCAGGTGACCGCTGCGGTCAGCAAATACCTCGACGATCCGAAGAGCCTCGAAATCTCGGCCGAGCCGCCGGCCTCGGTGCCGTTCGCGCTGATCATGGCGGGCGCCATGTCCAACCCGCTCGATCTGCCGAAGACACTCGGCGTCAGCGTCAAGGCGAACGAGGACTGATTGGAGTTAGCTACCTTCTCCCCGTCATTATACGGGGAGAAGGTGCCGGCAGGCAGATGAGGGGCAGCGCCGCCCCCTGCCAACTGCAATTCGACGCCGATCCGATTGCCTGTCAGAAGGCGTCAACTGCTGAGGCCGTTCGCCAATCGCCTGCGTCCGCGCTGCCCCTCATTGTCCTGCCGGACATTTCTCCCCGTATAGAGACGGGGAGAAACGGCAGTCGCAATGCTGCCGTCAGTCCTTCTTGGTCGGCGCGACGCGTAGCGCCAGTTCGCGAAGCTGCTGCGGAGAGGCTTCCGACGGCGCGTTCATCAACAAATCATAGGCCTGCTGGTTCATCGGGAACATGGTGATTTCGCGCAGGTTCTTGGCACCGACCAGGAGCATGACGACGCGATCGACACCGGCCGCCATGCCGCCATGCGGCGGCGCGCCATACTGGAAGGCGCGATAGAGGCCGCCAAAGCGTTCCTCGACCGTGGCGCGGTCCAACCCGACCGTCTCGAACGCCTTGACCATGGTTTCGGGCAAATGGTTGCGGATACCGCCGCTGGCGATCTCGAAACCGTTGCAGACCATGTCGTACTGGAACGCCTTGATGCCGAGCAGGTCCTCGCCGTTGAGCGCATCGATGCCACCTTGCGGCATGGAGAACGGATTGTGGGCGAAGTCGATCTTCTTCTCCTCCTCATTCCATTCGAAGAACGGGAAGTCGACGATCCAGCACAATTCGAAGCGTTCGCGATCGACAAGATTGAGTTCCTCGCCGGCACGGGTGCGCGCAGCGCCCGCGAAAGAAACGAACTTCTTCGGATCGCCGGCGACGAAGAAGGCGGCGTCGCCGTCGGCAAGGCCGAGCTGCAGGCGGATCGCTTCCGTGCGTTCCTCGCCGATGTTCTTGGCGAGCGGGCCGGCGCCTTCGAGCTTGTCGCCCTCCTTGCGCCAGAAGATGTAGCCCAGCCCCGGCTGGCCCTCGCCTTGCGCCCAGGAGTTCATGCGGTCGCAGAAGGCGCGGCTACCGCCGGTCTTGGCGGGAATGCCCCAAACCTCTGCCTTCGGGTCGTTGGCCAGGATGTTGGCGAATACCTTGAAGCCGGAATCGCGGAAATGATCGGAGACGGCCTGCATCTCGATCGGGTTGCGCAAATCGGGCTTGTCGGAACCGTATTTGCGCATGGCGACATCATAAGGGATGCGCTGGAACTTCTGCGTCACCGGCTTGCCGTTGGCGAAGGTCTCGAAGACGCCGCGCATCACAGGTTCCATGGTCGACAGCACGTCGTCCTGCTCGACGAAGCTCATTTCGAGGTCGAGCTGGTAGAATTCGCCGGGCAGACGGTCGGCGCGCGGATCCTCGTCGCGGAAGCAGGGCGCGATCTGGAAATAGCGGTCGAAGCCCGACACCATGATCAACTGCTTGTACTGCTGCGGCGCCTGCGGCAGCGCGTAGAAAGTGCCGGGATGGATGCGCGACGGCACCAGGAAGTCGCGCGCACCTTCCGGCGACGACGCAGTGAGGATCGGCGTCGAGAATTCGGTGAAGCCGACCTCGCCCATGCGCTTGCGCATCTCTGCGATGATTTTCGTGCGCGCCACGATGTTCCGATGCAACGTCTCACGGCGCAGATCGAGGAAGCGGTATTTCAGGCGGATGTCCTCAGGATAGTCCGGCTCGCCGAAAACGGGGAGCGGCAATTCCTTGGCCGCCGACAGCACCTCAATCTCGCGGGCGAAAATCTCGATCTCGCCGGTCGGCAAATTGGCGTTGGTGGTCTCGGGCAAGCGCGCCTTGACCTCGCCGTCGACGCGGATCACCCATTCGCCGCGCACGGTCTCGGCGACCTTGAAGGCAGGCGAATCGGGATCGGCGACGATCTGGGTCAGGCCGTAGTGGTCGCGCAGGTCGATGAAGAGCAGGCCGCCATGGTCGCGCACGCGATGCACCCAGCCCGACAGCCGGACGGAATTGCCGACGTCGCTCTTTCTCAACTGGGCACAGGTGTGGCTGCGGTAACGATGCATTGTCATGGATAAAGTCCGGGGTGCTGGGTGGCAGACCGAAGCATTACGGCCCGGCCTCAAAATTTGCGCGAAAAGCGCATGGGAGGCCGGATTTGTCAAGGCAAGCGGTCACACAGGCTCGCGGCTTCGACCGTTCACGCGAAGTGGATTTGGGCGCCCTGACGTTCGAAATCGGCAAGGATGGCAGCGGGCGCAGTCTTCTCTACGACGAGATGGCTGATCGACCCGGCAGCAGCGACGCGGTAGGGCGCCGCGGTGGCCAGCTTGTCATTGGTGACGGCAATGAGGATGCCGGCGCTATTCCCCGCCATGGCCCGCTTCACCTCGGCCTCGGCCGAATCGAAGGCGGTCACGCCTCGCGTGGCATCAAGGCCGCAGGATCCCAGGAAAAACAGGTCGGCGCCAAGCTGCGTCACGGCAGCCAGCGTATCGGCGCCGACACAGGTGCCAAGGTCGCGGACATACCTGCCGCCGAGCACGATCAGTTCGACCAAGGGGTGATCCGACAGGACCGAGGCGACGCCAAGCGAATTGGTGGCTACGGTCAGCTCGATGTCGCGTGGGATGGCCCTGGCGATCGCCTCATTGGTCGTGCCGCCATCGATGAACAGGCTTTGTCCAGCGGAGAGCAACGCGACCGCCGCATTTGCCAGACGCGCCTTCTCCTCGATCGGATGGCCGCCTCGCTGGCTGATCGTTGCCGCTGCAAAGGGCGCGGAAGCGACCGCGCCGCCGTAAACGCGACGGCATTCGCCGGCCTTCGCCAGCTCCCTCAGGTCGCGGCGTACGGTGTCTTCCGAAACACCGAAGCGGCTTGCCAGTTCGCCGGCCAGGACACGCCCCTCCGCCGCAAGGCGGTCACGGATGAGCTGGTGCCGTTGATCGGTGAGCATTGTCGAACCCTGTTTTCTTGTTCTGCACGTTCTTGCATGTTTTGCACGTTTATGCAAGAAGTCGACATGTCTGGCTGCTGGACAAGGCAGCCGCCCTTTTTTCATTGAAAGCACCGCGATGAGCTTTGGCCTCAACCTTGCCCCTCAACACCGGGTCTATGCCGGGTTTGCGACCTATTCGTTCGCCATGGGCAACATCTTCCCGCGACTGCCCGACATCAAGCATGCCATGAGCATCGCGGACGGCACGCTGGGGCTCAGCCTGATCGGGACACCGATCGGCACCCTGACCGCACTGACGCTGGCCACGCCCCTCCTGGAGCGCATCGGCTTTCGCCGCGCGCTGCTCACGCTGGTTCCGCTGCTGGCGCTTCTCTACGCCATCGCCGTACATGCGCCGGAACCCGTCGCACTGTTCCTGATGCTGTTTCCCATCGGCCTGATGATCGGCAGCGTCGAAATCATCCTGAATGTCGAAGCCGACAGGACGGAATTCCAACTCAAACGCCGGATCATGAACCGCGCTCATTCGTTCTGGAGCGCGGGCTTCTTCGGTGCCGGACTGTTCGGCGGCGCGATGGCGCATCTTGGCCTGTCGCCGCAACTCCATCTGGCGCTGGTCGTCCCCATAGTGGCTATCTCGATGGCGATTTTTCTCGGCGGCTACGAGCCGGCCCCTGCCCGCTTCGCCGCTACCGGCGACAAGGCGCCCATGCTCGCCCGGCCGACATTGCCT
>NZ_RZSJ01000318.1:0-6875 GCF_003998025.1 Mesorhizobium sp. M8A.F.Ca.ET.021.01.1.1 | reverse complement strand
AGATGACGCCGGCAAGAACCAAGCCGTTGGAGCGGTCGAAGACGAGGGTGCCGTTGTTGGTGATGTTGCCAGTTATCGAACCCGACAGGCCGCCATTGCCGAGCTGCAGCGTGCCGGCGGAGATCGTCGTGCCGCCGGTGTAGTTGCTGTCGGCCGTCAGGATCGTTGTGCCCGAACCCTGCTGGATCGCTGCGCCGTTGCCTGAAATCGTGCCGGCAAAGGTATAGGTGTCCGAGCGGTCGAAGGCCAAGGTTCCATTGTTGGCGACGTTGCCGGTGATTGAACCTGATGTGCCGCCATTGCCGAGCTGCAGCGTGCCGGCCGAGATCGTCGTGCCGCCGCCGTAGTTGCTGTCGCCGGTCAGGATCAGCGTGCCGGCGCCAAGCTTGGTCAGCGCGCCGCTGCCGGTGACCGCCTGGCTGGCGGTGAAAGCGTTACCGGCGTCGGCGATGTCGAAGCTGCCGCCCAGCAACCCCAAGGTGATGGTGCGGTCGGTGCCGGTGAAGGCGGTTCCGGTCACCTGCAGCACGCCGCCATTGAAGGTCAGGCCGCCGGAAGCATCGCCGAGATTGTTGTCGGCGGAGACCGAGAGCGTGCCGGCGGAGATCGTGGTTCCACCGCTATAGGTGTTGGCACCGGTGAGCACCGTCGTGCCGGTGCCGATCTGGCTCACCGCGCCGCTGCCGGAGATGACGCCGGCATAGGTGTAGGTGTCGGAGCGGTCGAAGGCCAGCGTGCCGTTGTTGGTGACATTGCCAAGAATGCTGCCGGTCGTACCGCCATTGCCGATCTGAAGCGTTCCCTGCGAGATCGTCCAGGCTTGCGTGGCGGTGTTGTCCGCGGTCAGCGCCCAGGTGCCGGCGCCGGTCTTTTCGAGTACGTCGAAGTTCCGGTGCTGGCCGGTATCGCCGATCATGCCGTCGAGGACCGCGGAGTTGTCGCCGCCGAGGGTGAGGACGTCATTGGCTCCACTTCCGCCCACGACATTGCCGACGATCACCGAACCGGCCTGAAGTTCAAGCTTAAGGCTCCCTGTCGAGCCTGCGATAAGAGAAATGGCATTGGCGCCCGCGCCGCCGCTAACGGTGCCGCTGTTGACGATGCTGAGCGACCCCGCGACGCTGTTGGTCATGATTGCGGCCGCCCCGGTGCCGCCCTGGATTTTGCCGGTGTTGATAATCGTCCCGACATTACTGGTGCGCACCACTACGCCGATGCCACCGCTGGTCGTACCCTCGCCACCCAGGATGGTACCGTTGTTGGTGAGCTTTGTCTGCGCGCCGGCGGGACTCCCAATCGCAACGCCGATGCCTCCCGGTCCTTGGCTACCGCTACCTCCCTGAATGGTGCCGCCCGCGTTGTTTATCAACTGGCCACCGGAGCTCACTTGCACACCTGGACCGCCAGCCGTGGTGCCGTTGCCGCCTACGATGCTGCCGCTGTTGGCAAGCGTCGAATTGTTCATGACGCTCGCGCCAATTTGTCCGGTGGTGCCCGGAGTGCTGAATGAGGCGCCTTCAACCGATACCTCATTGGTGACGTTAGCCCCATTATTAACCACAAGCCCGGCCACGTTACTCAGTCCGACAACATTGCCGGTTCCGGTCACGATCACCGCTTGTCCACCGCTGAATTGAGGAGCCGTCAGCGTGTATCCATTCGTGTCGATCGTCAGCGGGCTGGTCGAAGTCAGGACGTTGATGCTGGTCGTGATGTCGGCCCTCAGGACGATAACGGGCGTTGGGTCACCCGTCGAAGTGATCGTGGCCAGGGCATTGTTGAGTTCGCCCAGGCTGGCGACGTCGTATTGCGCCGCCGATGCCATCCCTGGAAACAGGCAGGCGACCGCCGCGCCGTTCACACCCGCAAGGAGCGTGCCGTCCCAAATGCGCCGAAGCGCGCCGCCGTTCGCCTTCATCAGTCTGCCCCGCTCGAAACTCTGCTGCCTGCCATGCCGAATGTCGCGGTTCGGGTGGCTCGCGCCGAACCAAACCGGCAATAGGTTAACTCCGGGTTTGATTCCTGTCTCGCAGTTGATGCGTTCGTTACTGATTTTTTTCTACCGTTACTTCAACGCAACATTAGATTTTCTGCATATAATCAGTATATATAAGTAATTCCTTGTGTGGCTGGATGGCGGCGAAACTGCCGGGCGCAACGGGCGCGGCATGGTTTCCAGGACCGGCGGTGGACCGCTCCCGGCAGTGCTCAGCCTGAAATTTGCAAATCCCTCATTTGCGTTTGAAGCCATCAAGCCAGCGTCCTATGCTTATGCCGCGAGGCGATGACATGAAGGCGCATGAAGCGTTGATAGCTTGGAGCGGATGGGACGATCAGTCCCCGACGCGTGGCCACGTCGCCGTCGGCCTCATCGTCGGCGAGGGCCAGGTCGACTGGTCGGCGGGATATGCCAGCACGGGCGGCGCGGCCTTCGAGGCACGCCGCCAGATTCGCGGCGCGCAAAGCATCATCGGCATCTTCAGGGATTTCCATTATCTGGTCGTCGATGAGCGCCTGGATCCCGAGAGGGTCCACAAGGCGTTTCTCGTCATCGACGAGTATGCCGAGATAGTCGGGTAATCAAAAAGCGTGGTTCGCCATCGATGCGGCGGTCGCCGAGATCGGCGACGTGGAAGCGCCAGCCTTGCTCGACCTCGTTCCCGGAGCGGCAATTGTATGGGCTCGCCAAAAAGCAGAGCTTCATCCGCGGACCTGAATCAGGCGGGCCGCAAGTAGACTTCTGCACATCATGAAATTTTTATTAAATATTTCGCCCGCGTGATTACGGTCCATAGACTTTATGTTGGTCTGTTGTGCTGTCCGCTCAGAAAATGTCACCGAATGGTCGATGCTATGACAGACTATGTGGCAAATTCCTGGAACGATATCGTGCAAGGCAACGTTGGTCCGGATGCGGCCTGCGGGAATCGAACGATGCGAACTGGCCAGGCATCACGAGAAGGGTTTATCCGATGAGCTTCTTCGTCAACGCCGTGGGCGTTCCTCTTCCCTATAGCGGCGCTTCCAACCATTGGTACTCGGCGGCGGGATCCGGGCCGGACTTGTACGGCAGCACCGGAAATGACTCCTTCTATGGCGCAGGCAATGTCAACGTCACCATGCATGGTGGCACGGGTGACGACATCTATTACCTCTATGGGGCCGGCAACAAGGTGGCGGAGGCGGCTGGCGCAGGCATCGACACGATCAGCACATGGATGAGCTACAAGCTCCCCGACAATGTCGAGAACCTCATCGTCACACACGCCAACAACTATGCCTTCGGAAATGGGTTGGACAACATCATCACCGCCACGGTCGGACACCAGACCCTGGACGGCGGCGCGGGAAACGATGTGCTGATCGACGGCGGCGGCGGTTACGACACGTTCATCGTCTCGAAGGGCAATGGAAGCGACCTGATCGCGAATTTTGCCGCCACCGACACGGTCCGCCTCAATGGCTATGGGTTCACGTCGTTCGACGCCATCCATTCCAACATGATCCAGGCGGGATCGAACGTGCTGTTGAATTTGGGATCCGGTGAGATTCTCGAGTTCAAGGACACGACCATCGACAAGATGCAGCCCGGCCAGTTCGAACTGCCGATCGACATGTCGGCAATGAAGCTGTCGTTCAGCGACGAGTTCAACTCGCTCAATCTTCACAACGACCAGGGCGGCACATGGGATACCAATTTCTCGTGGGGAGCGCCCAACGGCAGCACGTTGACCAACAATGGCGAGTTGCAATGGTACATCGACGCCAATTACGCGCCGACGAGCTCCGTCCACCCGTTCAGCGTGAACAACGGCGTGCTGACCATCACCGCCGCGCAGGCGCCGGCCGACATCAAGCCGCTGATCAACAACTACGAATACACGTCAGGCATCATCACCACGCATGACACCTTCTCCCAAACCTACGGCTATTTCGAAATGCGGGCCGACCTGCCCGAGAACGCCGGCGCCTGGCCAGCCTTCTGGCTGCTGCCGGAAGACGGTTCGTGGCCGCCGGAGCTGGATGTCGTGGAAACGCGCGGGCAGGACCCGAACTCGTTGATCATGACGGCGCACTCGAATGAAACGGGAACGCACACCAAGGTCTCGTCGACGGTGAATACCATGGATACCGCCGGCTTCCACACCTACGGCCTGCTCTGGACACCGGACAAGCTCGTCTGGACCTATGACGGTGTGCAGGTCGCGGAAGCGGCGACGCCGTCCGACATGAACAAGCCCATGTACATGCTGGCCGATCTCGCGGTCGGCGGCTTTGCCGGCGCGCCTCCCGATCATCTGGCGACGCCTGCAGAGATGAAGATCGACTACATCCGCGCCTATACGCTGGACAATGCGCCGGCGAGCGCCCTGCACCTCACCAGCAGCACCGCCACGCACAGCATCGCCAGCAGCACGCTGCACGGCGGTTCCGAATTCGGGGGCCACGTGTAAGGTCCCGGGTCATGCAGCGGCGGGAAATGCGCAAATGACCGGACCGTCCGGCCTGCGCCCAGTGTTCATACGTGCCATCGCCGATGTCGGCGTCTTCTCGCTGTTGATCAACATCCTGCTGCTGGTGATTCCACTCTACCTGCTGCAGGTTTATGACCGCGTGCTGCCGTCCTCCAGCGTCGAGACGCTTGTCTATCTTTCGGGCATCGCGGTTCTCGCGCTCGCCTTCCTCGGGCTGCTGGACGCGATCCGGGCGGTTTACACGCAGCGCGTCGCGGCGACCGTCGACCGCAAGCTGGGTGCCAGCACCTTCGCCGTTTCGCTTGGCGCAAAATATGCCGGCGGCCTTTCGCCGCTGCGCGACCTCGCCTCGGTCTGCGCCTTCATCAGGTCGCGCGGCGTGGCGGTGCTGTTCGACCTGCCCTTTGCCCCTGTCTTCCTTGCGTTGCTCTATCTCATCCATCCGGTGCTGTTCTGGGTGACGGTCGCCGGCGCGGTGCTTCTGATTTTCCTGGTCGTGGCCAACCAGCTCGCCATCGGCCGCAACGACGCCTTGTCCACGGAGCGCTCGGCTCTGGCCAGCCAGGCGGAACAGGCCTTTGCCCGCAATGCCGAGACGCTGCGCGCCATGGGCATGGTGGAAAATGCCTCGCGGGTCTGGGGACGGCACGTAGCGGCGGCGCTCGCCTTCCATGACCGCTCCTCGAGCGCCAATGCAATCTTCAGCGGCGCCTCGCGGGCGTTGCGCATGATGCTGCAACTGGCGATCCTCGGCGCCGGCGCATGGCTGGTGCTTCAAGGGCAGATGACGGCCGGCATGATCTTCGCCTCGTCGCTGGTCTCGTCGCGCGCGCTGCAGCCGCTCGACCAGCTGATCGGCGCCTGGCGGCAGATCGCCGACGCCCGGCGCGCGTGGACGCGGCTGGAGAAGGCGCTTGCGGCGCGTCCGGCCGAGCCGCGAAAACTGATCCTGCCCGATCCGGCAGGCGCGATTTCCGCGCAGGATGTTTTCTTCATGGCGCCGAATGCCCGGCCCGGCACCGAGCCCATCCTCAAGCGGCTGAATTTCGCGATCGGCGCGGGCGAGGCGTTGGCCATCGTCGGCCCAAGCGGCGCCGGCAAATCGACGCTGGCGCGGCTGCTCGTGGGTGCCGCCTGGCCGACCGGCGGCTCAATCAGGATCGACGGCGCCGACCTCGGGACCTGGGACGAAAGCCAGCTCGGAAAGCATGTCGGCTACCTCGCGCAGGAGGTCGAGCTCTTTCCGGGATCGATCGCGCAGAACGTCGCCCGCTTCGACCCGGAGGCGCACGATGCCGCCATCGTGGACGCGGCAAGGCGCGCCCAGGTGCATGAGCTGATCCTGGCGCAGCGCGACGGCTACCAGACCATGATCGGCCCGTCGGACAGGGCGTTGTCGGGCGGCGAGCGCCAGCGGATCGGGTTGGCGCGCGCCTTCTACGGCAATCCGCGGCTCCTGGTGCTCGACGAGCCCAGTTCCCATCTCGATGGTAGCGGCGAGGCCGCGCTAGAGGCGGCGCTTTCGGCCGCGCGGACGGCGGGCGTCACGGTCATCGTGATCACCCATCAGCCTTCGATCGCGGCTGCTTGCGATCGCGTGATGCTTTTGCGCGGCGGCATGATCGAAGCCTTCGGCCCAAGCAGCGAGATGCTGCGGCGCTCGGTCATCGGCAAGGGCGTCCAGCAGAGCACGGTGGTGACCGGGTCGTTCGTCCCGACGATCCGCGCGGGTGGCAGTTTCGGATCGTGAGATGACGACACAGAGCATCGCCTTGGACGGCCAGCCACGCACCGACATAAGACGCGTGGCGCTTACCGGTTATGCAGCCATGGCGCTGCTGGCGGGCGGCTTCGGCTACTGGGCCGTCAGCGCCCCCTTGTCGGGCGCGGTGATCACCCAAGGCACGATCTCGGCAACCGGCGGAAACATCCAGATCCAGCATCGCGAGGGCGGTATCGTCCAGGCACTGCTGGTCCATGAAGGCGATCGCGTGCAACTGGCCCAGGATCTGGTCGTGCTGGATCCAACGGCCGCGCAGGCCGAGCTCAACCGGCTGACGCGACAGTCGATCGCGCTCAGGGCAAGTGCGGCGCGGCTGGAGGCGGAACGCGACGGGTTGGACAGGCTGGCGCCAATCGCCAAAGCGGCGCCGGAACCTTTCCAGCCGGATTTCGAGATCCTGATTCGAGAACAGCAAAAGGAATTCGACGCCAGGCTCGCCCGGTTCCGGTCGGAACAATCGATCCTGGCACAACGGGTCGCCATGCACCGGCAGTCGGTGGTGGGATTGCAGGCCCAGAAACAGGCCATTCAGCAACAAGCCGAAGTCGTCAAGAAAGAACTCGGCATCAAGACCAGCCTGCTCGACAGGGGCCTCACCAACCGTACCGAATACTCCC
>NZ_RZSJ01000317.1:0-6891 GCF_003998025.1 Mesorhizobium sp. M8A.F.Ca.ET.021.01.1.1 | reverse complement strand
GGGTCGTGCAGTTCGCGGGGCTTTCGCAACTGGGCCAGGAGGGAAAGCTCGTTCTCGATGCCGTCGAGATGGAGACGATCCTGCGCCGCCCGACGGTGGCGTCCGACATCGAGCGCATCGGCGCCTTCGTCGGCGGCAAGCGCGTCCTGGTCACGGGAGGCGCCGGCTCCATCGGCCGAACGCTGGTCAAGCGGTCGCTGGAGCTTGGGGCCGACGCCGTGCTGGTCGCCGACAATTCCGAATTCGGCATCTTTCAGTTGAGCCAGTATATCGACGAGAAGCACCATGACCGCCTCAAGGTCCGCATCGTCGATGTCGCGGACCGGCGCCAGATGACGCGTGTCGTCACCGAGTTCAAACCCGACATCCTCTTCCATGCCGCCGCGTTGAAGCACGTTCCGCTGCTGGAGGAGAACTGGGAATCGGCCATCCAGACCAATGTCTTCGGCACGCTTGTCTGCGCCGAAGTCGCCGCCAGGTGCGGCGTGGCGCAATTCGTCATGGTCTCGAGCGACAAGGCCGTCGATCCGACGTCCGTGCTTGGCATGACCAAGCGAGCCGCCGAACAGATCGTCAGCGCCTTGCATGGGACACCGGCCGGCGAGCCGGGCGGGCGCCGCCCCGCCACCAAGTTCATCGCGGTGCGCTTCGGCAACGTCTTCGGCAGCAATGGCTCGGTGGCGACCATATTCCAGGCCCAGATCGAGGCCGGCGGGCCGGTCACCATAACCGACCGGCGCATGACGCGCTATTTCATGACGGTCGCCGAGGCCGTCGATCTCGTCATCATGTCGGCCGCCGATGCCGCGTCGCGGCCGGCCGGCCAGGACTACGCCGTCTACATGCTCGACATGGGCAAGCCCGTGCCGATCCTCGAAGTGGCCGAAACGATGATCCGCATGGCGGGAAAAAGCCCCTATACGGACATCCCGATCCGCTTCACGGGCATCCGGCCGGGTGAAAAGCTGCACGAGACCCTTCACGGCGAAGACGAGGAACTGGTCGAGCTCAGCATCGCCAAGATTTTTGGCCTGAGCACCGATGTCGCGCAGTGGTCGGATGTCCAGGCAGCGCTTGCAGCGCTGCAGCAATCCATGAAGAGCCAGGACAAGGCGGCCTCGCTCACCATCCTGGCCGATCTCGACCGCACGACGAAGACAAGGGCGAACGCGCAGCACGACGCGGTCCCGAAGACGGCCGGGCAGGCGAGCTAAAGCAATTCCAGGAAAAGTGCGCAGCGGTTTTCCGTCCGGAATTGCGTGAAGGCAAAGATGAGCAATTCCAGGAAAAGTGCGCAGCGGTTTCCTCGCGCGGCAAGGCGTTTGACATCGGTGGATAAGACAGATCTGCGTATTGCCGTCCTGATGGCCACGAAGGATGGCGCCGCCTTCATCGACGAGCAGCTGCGGTCGCTGTTCGCGCAGTCGCATCCTCTGATCGACCTTTGGATATCCGACGACGGCTCCGTCGATGGCACGGTTGCCATCATCGAAGCCTGGAAGCCCCGTTGGACAAAAGGCCGGATAAATCTCGTGGAAGGGCCGCGGCAGGGCTTTGCCGCCAATTTCCGGTCGATGATCCTCGACCCGCGCATCGATGCGGATTGCTACGCCTTCAGCGACCAGGACGATGTCTGGGAGCCCGACAGGCTGGAAAGCGCCCTTGGCTGGATGCAGCCATTTGACGCGGCGCAACCGCTGATGTCCTGCTCGCGAACCGCGACCATGACCGAAACCGGGAGTCTGGTCGGCCATTCGCCGCTGTTCAGCCGTCCGCCGTCCTTCCGCAACGCGCTCGTCCAGAGCATTGCCGGCGGCAACACCATCCTGCTCAACCGCGCCGCGCGCGATCTGTTGGCCAGGGCCTCCACCCGCACCGGTTTCGTCAGCCACGATTGGTGGGCCTATCTGATTGTCACTGGTGCCGGCGGTGTCGTCCGCTACGATCCGCGGCCACTGGTACGCTACCGCCAGCATGCGGCGAATCTGGTCGGCGCCAATGTATCGTGGCGGGCACGGATCTCGCGGCTCGGCCGCCTGTTCAAGGGCCAGTTCGCGGACTGGACCGATCTCAATCTTGCCGGCCTCGCCGTCAATCGCGATCTCCTTACGAAGGACGCGCTGGCATGCCTCGACCTGTTCGCGAACGGTCGGCAAGGTAGCCTTTTCCAACGCCTGGGCGCGCTGCGCAAAAGCCGCGTCTATCGACAGACTTTTGCCGGGAGCCTTGGGCTCTATCTCGCCTTTGTGCTGGGTCGTATCTGAATATCGGGAGACCGCTTGGCGCGCTTGGTCAGCAAGGCGACCTCATGCTACGTCGACCGGATTGATGGGCTCGCTCGCGGTTGCCGCGTGAAGCCCTGGCAGGGAGCCCATCGGCCACTCATGACGACAGCCAAGAAAATCTTCGATCTCGCCGGTGCGGCTGTGCTGCTGGTGGCAACCTCTCCCATCCTGTTGCTCGCCATTCTTGCCGTCCGCGCATCATCGCCCGGTCCGGTGATTTTTTCCCAAACGCGGATTGGCCGCGAAGGCGCGCTTTTTCGCTGCCACAAATTAAGGACGATGTACCAGGGAACGCCATCCTTGCCCTCGCATGAAACCCCCGCGAGCGCCGTGACATCGGTTGGAAAGAGCTTGCGGAAATTCAAGCTCGACGAGTTGCCGCAGCTCTGGAACGTCCTTTGCGGCGAAATGAGCCTGGTCGGGCCGCGTCCCTGCCTGCCGACCCAGACGGAACTGATCGAATGCCGCAGGCGGCTGGGGGTTTTGCAGGCTCTGCCCGGAATGACGGGCTTGGCCCAGATCAGGGGCATCGACATGTCGAACCCGCGACTTCTGGCCGACACCGATGCCATCTATCTCAGGACCGCCTCGTTCTGGCTCGACCTTCGCATCCTGTTTGGGACACTCTATCGCGGCTGAGCAGGCCATGCTCCGGAAGCAGAAACCGGTCCTCGGATCAGGGTCAAACAGGAAGCCGGGGCCTTCGGAGCCGCGCCATTTCGGCCAGCCGCTCCAATGTCTCGGTTTCAGGCGCCCAGCCTTCCGAGGCAAGGAGCGAAGGGTCGCATATCTGGGTCGCGGTCAGGCTGTCCCAGAACGTCCGCTTGCCGAGCAGTATGGCGGCCGCCCGCATCGGTCCGGCCGGCATTGTCACCAGGCGCTTCGGTCTGCCGAAACCGCGGCGAAAGGCACCGATGATGGCAGCGACGGAAACCGGCGGCACGTCGCTGGCGGTATAGATCGGACGAAGCGGCTGCGAATGGCAAAGCAGATGCCACACCGCCCCCGCCGCCGATTGCGATGACAGCAGCGAGCGGTTTGCCGTCAGCGCGCCTGTCGGCATCGGCAGAGCCGTATCGGCGAGCCGCATCAGCGTCGCTAGGTTCCCTTTCATGCCGATCCCGTAGACCGGAGGCAGCCGCAATATGGCGGCGTCGGCACGGCCGTGCGAGGCATAGGCGCCCAATACGGCAATTTCTGCTTCGCGTTTCGAGCGCCCGTAGGCGTCCTGCGGTTCGGGGACTGTGTCTTCGTCGATCGTTGCGCTGGCACGCGCACCGATCACGGCCCGGATCGAGGAAAGATGGATGAACCGTCCGCTTGCCTGCGCGGCGGCGGCATGCGCCAGGCGCGCGCTCAATTGCGCATTGGCTGCCAGAAAGTCGCCTTCGGTGGCGTTGCCCTGGTCATTGTTCAGACCCGCGCAATGGACGATATCCGTAACATCCCTGGTCAGCGCCAGGAAAGCCGGGGCAGGTGCATCGAACGCCGGCATCGGCATGGCGTCGGAGCCCGCATCAAGTCTCTCCGGCTGGCGGGAGGCGAGGCGAAGCTCGACACCGGCCTGACGAAGCCGATGGACCACCTGGCGGCCGATGAAGCCCGTCGCGCCCGTAACCAGGACTTTCATTGTCTTGCCCGCACCGGTTACTGGACGACTGGCGGGGGGGCCAGGCTTTCCACCGCTGGTGGAAGGGCTTGCCTTTCCACCAGCGGTGGAAGGGCTTGGTCTTCCACCAACGCAGCTTGGCGGCCACAGGCAAGATATGTTCCCGACACCAGGAAGATCATAAAAACCGAGTCCAGAATGTCATGGCCGATCAGGATGCCCGTCATTCCGGCGGTCAGATAGGTGATCACGAGGGCGACGATCATGGTGGCGCCGAACCGCTCAACCGGATCGGCGCTGTCGCGAAGGACCCGGGCGGCATTTCTGGCGGCAACCACGAAGATCGCCGCCAGCGTCACCGCACCCAGGATTCCCGCTTGCACCAAGGCGGTCAGGAAGCCGTTGTGGAAATGATTGAAACCTTCATCCATCCCGAACTGATCCTGAAAACCCTGCTTGATCAAGAGCCGGGTGGCACCCACGCCATGTCCGAAAAATGGCATCTCCCGAAATGCCTTCAGCCCGATATCCCAAAGGGCGACGCGCGATCCCAAAGCTGTCGTGTGGTCACCATGGGTCAGCGCATCCCAGTCCGAGTGCAGAAATGCGACACGCCCCGCTATCGTCTGGGACCCGAAAACCGCGATCGTGGCTGCGATCGCGGCCAGCAGCAAAAGCACGCGAACGGCATTTCTCCCTCTCAGCTTCTGCTGGTTGATCAGCAGAACGGCGATACCGGTAATCAGCAGTGCCAGCCAGACGATGCGGGTACCGGAGTAGATGATGGCGATCGTTCCGCCGAGTGCAGCGCAGATAAGGGCGATCCTGTATCTCTCTATGCCAGACAGGGCAGCGGCCACGCAGGTCACCACTGCAAGGCAGAGGACCTCAGCGAACACGATCGCATTCCCGGCCCCGCCCTCGGCGCGTATGCCAAGCCGATATTGCTGATAGACCGCCAGCAGCAGCGCTCCAAAACAGGCAGCCATGCTGGCCACCACAATGATGCGGACGAGCGTTGTCTTTTGCGTAATGCTCCAGGTCGAATAGGAGATGGGAAAAAACAGAAAGGTGATCAGCGGAACAAGATGCCGCGCGTCCGTGACGATCGCGTGGTTGACGAGGGACGCCAGGACGTTGCTTGCGCAATAGGCACAGATCGCGATCGTCAGCGCCATCATCGCCCGGTCGACATTGAAGCGTCTTCTCTTCAAGGCGATCAACAGGACGGACCACAGGCCACCGCCATTGAACACGAAGCTGACCACCGACCCCAGGACCGGGGGAGAAAAGAAACAGAGAATGGAGAAGTAGATATTGATCCGCGAAGGCGTGAACTGCTGCCTTATGAATGAAAGCCGGTTCAATTTTCGGACCTGCTATTCTTGAGAAATTTTATGCGGCACATCATGTTTGGTGAAACCGAATGTGCTCGCTTCGAAATTGCCCATGCTCCATCACGCACTTGCCCGCTCTCGAAAAGCGTATAGCGGCTGGGTCGCTGTTTCGATAGTGCGCCCGGATCGATCGCCGCCGAAATCCGGCAGTTGGGGACCGTTGACTCCTGCAGCGTCCCCGCACAACTCTCTCACAGGCAATATTTTTCCTGCCTTTTCCCGACCGGAGGCCGTACAAGCAGAAATTTCCGGGTTTTGCCACAAGCATGGAAAATTCATTCCCGAACGAACCGCTGCCGGGCTCCTCCTGCATTGTTCTGGGCCGTTACGATCTGCTAGAACGCCCGCACGAAACACTTTGTCCAGAAGCGAAGCTTGAACCGGGCGTAAAAGGCTCGATGTTTTGACGTAGGATCTTCTGTTGCAAGGCACGAGAGAACGCTCACGGTCCATGATATCAGCGCTTACGCATCTGCAGCGGCTTGAAGCCGAGTCCATCCACATATTCCGCGAGGTCGCGGCTGCCTTCACCAAGCCGGTCATGCTTTATTCCGTCGGCAAGGATTCGTCGGTGCTGATGCATCTGGCGATGAAGGCGTTCTATCCGGCCAAGCCGCCATTCCCCTTTCTTCACGTCGACACCACCTGGAAATTTCGCGAGATGATCGCATTTCGCGATCAGATGGCCCAGAAGCTGGGTTTTGACCTTCTGGTTCATGTCAACGAAGACGGCGTGCGCGACAACATCAATCCGTTCGATCACGGTTCGAACACCCACACCCATGTGATGAAGACCGTGGCGTTGCGCCAGGCGCTCGACAAATACGGCTTCGATGCCGCCTTTGGCGGCGCCCGTCGCGACGAGGAAAAGTCGCGCGCCAAGGAGCGCATCTTCTCCTTCCGCAATGCCCAGCATGTGTGGGATCCGAAGAACCAGCGGCCCGAAATGTGGAAGATTTTCAACACGCGTATCGCGCAGGGTGAATCGATCCGCGTCTTCCCCTTGTCGAATTGGACCGAGCTCGACATCTGGCAGTACATTCTGCAGGAAAACATTCCGATCGTGCCGCTCTATTTCGCCAAGCGGCGGCCAGTCGTCGAACGCAATGGCATGTTGATCCTCAAGGACGATGATCGCATGAAGCTGCTCCCGGGCGAGGTCGTGGAGGACCGCCTGGTGCGGTTCCGTACGCTTGGCTGTTATCCGCTGACCGGCGCCATCGAATCCGACGCCGACACACTCGAAGCCATCGTTGGCGAGATGCTGACGGCACGCACGTCCGAACGGCAGGGTCGGCTGATCGACCGCGATGAAGCCGGTTCGATGGAGAAGAAGAAGCGCGAGGGGTATTTCTGACCATGCGCCACATCATGGCAAAGAGCCTCGCTCCAACGGACGGCGTCCGCGACTATCTGGCGGCGCAAGAGAAGAAGTCGCTGCTGCGCTTCCTGACCTGCGGTTCGGTCGATGATGGTAAGTCGACGTTGATCGGTCGGCTGTTGTCCGACACCAAGCAGATTTTCGAGGACCAGCTCGCCGCGCTCGAACGCGATTCGCGAAAGCACGGCACGACGGGCGACGACATCGACTTCGCGCTGC